>JACQMZ010000061.1 GCA_016203345.1 Candidatus Woesearchaeota archaeon
TCATAGAGAGCTTTGAATAACCCGTCATATTGTGCGGATTCAAAGCGGTTCTATTGAGAACTTTGACAAATTTGATAGTTATTCAAAGTTCTCCATAGTGCTTTTTTGCCTCGATTATGGTGTTAAGGCTTCGCAGGAATTTTGCAGGGATTTTTCCTGTTGAAATCAAATCGTCTTCAAAGAACTTGACGAGCTCAACTTCTGCAATTTTTTCCCTTCCTTCAAGCTTCAGCGCATCGCGGACCGCTCTTTTTTCCACTTCAATAATCCCACGGCACATGAGTTCTTCCGCACACTTGAAGAAAAGCTCGTTGGAATTCGCTGAAAAACTCTTACGAAAAAAACCGAAGTAATATATGCAACTCACGTTTTTCTAAACAAATTCCTGAATGAGTGCCGCAGGCACGAATTCGGAATTTGGGCCAGTAGCTCAACGGCAAACTTTCAGAAAGTTTGATCAAAGGCGCTCTGAGTTCAGTCGGCAGAAACAATTCATCCACTGCCTTTCTTCGAAAGGCAGGATAAAGACTTTTCTGCCTCCCTCACTCCGTCGCGCAACTCCTATGTTTAAAAAGTACCACACTTTCCTACCAAAATCTCGTGTGAGGCGAAGCCGAACTCGAGATTTTGGGCCAGTAGCTCAACGGTAGAGCGCTCGCTTGGCTGGACGCGAGTTTAACTCGAGCTTATCCGCCTTTGGCGGAATAGCGAGTGATTAAACGAGCGTCCCAGAATGCGGGAGGCTTCGGGTTCGAATCCCGACTGGTCCACTTCTGACTGATCAACCCTATGGTGAAAGTTTTTAAGCGCGTTCCATAACTGTACGGGTTGTGTCGCTTGATACCTTAGTGGAGCCATTCAAATTTGCAGATGAAAGAGGAACACGCACAGCTCGAATGATCGCTCGGACCACTGGAAGGACACGCCGCAACTCTTCATCCTTGACTACCTTGCACGCGACGTGATCAACGTCGCAAGTCTCGCCCGAGAGCTTCTCCCTGTAATAAAAAATGAAAACCCAAAAGCAACTGTTGAATCCATATCACCTCTCACGCGTCTTCAAAATCTGCCAGGCAGTCAAACAACTGAAATTCTTATGAGTCCGAAAAATAGATAAGGTGAATCGTTTTCAATGAAAAAATGAGAAATTATTGGACGTGGGCATTGCTGATGGCCGCCCTTTTTCTGATAAGTGGATGCGTGCCAAAACAGCCCACCATACAGCAAGAGAGCACAGGGGCCGAGAGTATTCACGAGACGCGCGTGGTTGAACCGAAGGAGGAAGTGGTGTCAACGAATGCCGGACCAATCGCGGGACAAGCTGTGGCTGACATCCAGCAAGAAACGTCTGAAAGCGGCGGAACACTTTCTGAATGGAAGGAAACAATGTTGACGGCGACTGGAGCTGAGAGCGAGGAATCAAAGACAACGGCGCAATGTGAATCATTGATGGCAAAAAAGATAGAAGAGTGCTCCAAACATCAAGGCTGGTCGGTCGATAACGCAATGGAAATCACTGATTTCAAAACAAACAAACATTATGAATTCCAAGACGTAAAACGACAGGACTGCCCAGGAACCTCACCAACAGACAAACCACCTTACACGATCCATACAGACACCGCATTCCTCGACGCTCAATCCGACAATACGCGAGCAACCTCATATCAGGTTGTCTGCTCTATCAACTGCAACTGGTGGGATTGCACCTCAGACCTGTCAGGCGTTTGGGAAGGAGACTACACCGAATTATCAGGTTCAAGTTTTTGCAAATTCAAGGAAGTGGGATCAAAGAAGTTCATCATCTCAATGAAGGACGACAAGTCTTTCAGCGGATCAACGCAATACAGCGGAAGAACTTCAGTAACCGGAGGCCAACACTGCGAAGGGGGCGCCAACTCTGGCACGGGAACACTGTCAGGCACAGTTTCCGGGACAAAGGTTTCGGGCATGCTCAAGTACTCAAGCATAAGCATTCCATTCACCGCCACACTCGCCGGAGACACCCTGTCCGGGGCCTACGCCTACTCGACAGACGAGTATGGATCAACACACTCAGCGACTGGCAAATTTACACTCAATAAGAAGAAGTAGAATGCGGTTGCCACAAGGCATAAATACAATTGACAGATCCGCGCGTCCATGTCTGTCATATCATCTTTTGACGAATACCACCTTCCTGACGGTAGAAAGTGGATTACGAGCACAATTGACGGAGACGCTGTTCAGAAATTCTATCTAACAACAGTCAGGCCCAGAGGAACAGTCATTGTTACGCATACGAAAGAAAACGCGCTGTTCATCAATGGCGACCAATACGCTGTTGCATGGGGACAATCCTCTGAAATCCTCATTGAATACGTTGGCGCCAACCAAGCCGAAGAAATTGTCAGAATAGCAAATGAGCGACTCACAGACAAACATTCACTTCCACCGACACCTTGTGTTTACCGTACTTAAAGGGTACCTACCAGTCGATAGTGTGGATGATTTCACCAACGACTTTGGCTTCCTCTAACCACCACTTATATAAAGCCCTTCACCTCACCCACTACAGAGGGTGGCATGATAAAAGCAATCATTTTTGACTTTTGGGGAACAGTCGTGGAAAACGGAACCTATTCTCCGCTCCGGCAAAGCTACAGCATTCTCCGCCCCCGCATGCCCTTTAACAATTTCGTGCCTATCTTTGAACAAGCATTCATGACACAAGAATTCAAAGAGCAAGCCGACGGCTTCAAGGCAGTCTGCGAGGCGCTTGACGTGCCTGCCAAGCCCTTTGTGATCGACAAGCTCATCGGCACCTGGAACAAAAACAGGGTATTTGCCAAGCTCTTTCCTGAAACAATTGAAGTGCTGGAAACACTTAAGAAAAAACACAAACTCGTGCTCGTCTCCAACTGCGACAACTTCACCACACAAGTCATTGAGAAATTCGAATTGGGAAAATACTTTGACGCGATCGTATTGTCATACAAAGAAGGCAAATTGAAAACAGAAGGATTATTCGACTGCGCAGTAGAAGAACTTGGCGTGAAAAAGACAGACATCCTTGTTGTTGGCGACAGCCTCGAAACAGACGTTGCCGGAGCGGAAAAAGCAGGACTAAAAGCAGTCCTCGTTGACCGCAAAGGAAGACGAGAACACCCACAAAAAATTCCCACACTCAAAGAACTCCCTGCATACGTCGAGGAATTATGAACGACTGCGTGTTCTGCAAGATCATCAAAGGAGACATCCCTGCCCAAAAAGTGTATGAAGGCCAGCATGTTATCGCATTCCTTGACATCGCGCCCACCAGCCCAGGACACACCCTTGTTGTGCCAAAAGCACACCACGAAAACTTGATTACGACTCCACATGACGTGGCGTGCCACTGCCTTGATGCTATTAGAAAAATTGCGCCAGCAATCGTGTCAGCAACAGGCACGGAAGGATTCAACATCGGGCTGAACAACGGCCAAGCCGCAGGACAGGCAGTCTTCCACACACATTTTCACATCATACCGCGCATCACAAACGACGGCTTGATTAACTGGCCGCACTCCAAATACAAGCCAGGCGAAGCAGAAAAAATGCAGAAATTAATAGTGCACGCCTTGGACAGCCCTTAGAAAATTCCGAGTTCACTTCGTTCACTCCGGAATTTTCTGGGATTGGATACTCTGTAACCTAAATTATTAAAAGACAATGGGTAGTTTTTCATTCTGAATGCATAAAACTTTTATTTTTGATTACGATGACACCCCATTTTCTCGTGTGAGCGAGCGAACTCGAAAAAATGGGACCGGCGAGATTTGAACTCGCGACCACACGCACCCCAAGCGTGCATCCTACCAAGCTGGACTACGGCCCCGCATTTGAACAATTGGAACGTGTGCAATATTTAAAGCGTGCGTATCCATACTCCCTCATTTTGCGTTAAAGGTTGGCGACAAGTTAAGTGCGGATGTTGAAGGACCGAGTTCTAGCGAGTAGGCATTTTATCGTTTGTAGATTCTGCCTCGATTGTCATCAAGATCAGTGTAGGTCGATGCCTGTTGGGTTTCAGTCGTAGACTCATTCTCCTTTTTTCATTTCCAGAAACTCAAACCATGTGATTCCTTTCCTCTTGACATTTTTCTCCCATTCGGCATGGAGCAGTTCGTAGTTGTAGCGTTCAGGTCCTTGTTGGCTGAGGGGGATCTTTTTCATTCGCACTGATAAGAATGTGATGCATTCGTTGCGTGTGCTCGAGAGTTTTTTGAATGCGGCTTGTCCGAGTTCTATTTTTCCCACAGGCGGACAATGCCAGGTGTTTCCTTTGGGCACGCATTCGCAGAACGCAAACCAGCGGTCTCGTGCTTTTGCCCAGTCGTTCCATGCGCGGACGTACTTGTTTAGCTATTCTGTGGGTACGAATTTTGCGAACTCCCTCGCTTGCGCTCGGTCGTTCAGCAAAATTCACA
>JACQMZ010000068.1 GCA_016203345.1 Candidatus Woesearchaeota archaeon
ATCTTAACGTAGTCACAAAGCTCCCGTAGTAATTCACTTACAAATATTGTGAATTTTGCTGAACGACCGAGCGCAAGCGAGGGAGTTCGCAAAATTCGTACTCACAGAATAGCTAAACAGGTACCGTTGCGCAATACATTTTTAAACTCGTAAGCACTTGAAAGATGCTATGAGAACATTCACTGCGATTATTCAGAAGGAAGAAGATATGTATGTCGCAAAGTGTCCTGAAACAGGCACGGTTAGTCAAGGCAGAACTATTGAAGAAGCAGTGGCAAACCTCAAAGAAGCTACTGAATTATATCTTGAAGAATTTCCCTTAAAGGTTGAGGCGCGTCCCGTCATGACTACCTTTGAGGTGACTGAGGTTGCCGCTTAAGAAGACTTCTGGAAAGGAATGTGTGAAGATCTTGTGCAACAAGTTTGGCTTCGTGGTCAAACGACAAGCAGGAAGCCACATCATTCTGCGAAAGGAAACTCATGAAGGAGCAGTTGGGACAGTTGTGCCAAACCACAAAGAACTTAAAATCGGAACACTCAAAGGAATTCTGGAACTCGCGAAAGTCAAAGAGGATGAGTTTGCAATATTCCAATGAAAACACTTACAAAAGGCGTCCTCCTAATACGTCATAACAGTCAGTTCAGAAATCCGTTCAAAATGCGTCTAGTTGCGCGCTTCCAATATATCAATCAGCGTAGTGGTGTCAAGCAGAACGTAGCAACATTTAAATAACTGCATGGTACGAATCTCTGTGATGATGAGGCTGGAAGACACCAAGAAGCTCATGGATGCCTTGTTTGCTGAAGTGCGCAAGGTCATCGTGGGCCAGGATGAGATGATTCATCAAATGACGGTTGCGTTGCTGACGAATTCCCACGCACTTCTCGAGGGCTATCCGGGACTGGCGAAAACGCTCGCTGTCCGCACGGTTTCTGAAGTTCTTGACTTGAAATTCTCCCGCATCCAGAACACGCCTGACCTGATGCCGTCAGACATCACTGGCACGTACATTATTGAAGAAACATCTGGCGGAAAACGACAATTCAAGTTCCAGCCAGGACCGATCTTTGCCAATATAGTCCTGGCAGATGAAATCAACCGCGCGACTCCCAAAACCCAGTCTGCCATGCTTGAAGCCATGCAGGAAAAACAAGTCACTGTCGGCAACTCCACGTTCAAGCTGGAAGAGCCGTTTTTTGTTCTAGCGACAATGAATCCGATCGAGCAGGAGGGAAGTCTCGCATTAGATGAACCAGTATTTGTTAATGGCGAGCTGAAGACTGGAAGTGAATTGCTTGCTGCCGTTGAAGACCGGTGCATTGCAGAAAACAAAAAAGGAACCAAACTGTATGATATTGATGCATGGACGTTGTCTCTTAACACTTCAGGAAAACTGGAAAAGCAAAAGTGTTTACTCTACACGCTGCCCTACCAGGATGAGTTCATTGTATTGACGACAAGAACCGGAAGGAAATTGAAAGTAACTAAGAATCATCCGTTTCTCGTGAACGAGAATGGCATTATTCTTTGGAAAAAGGCAGAAGAACTGACAAAGCAGGATTATGTCATCAACCCTGCAAGACTTCCTGTTGTTGAACAAAAAAATATCGTGTCGCATGAGGAAGCAATTGCGCTTATGTCACAAATGCCTTTGCCAAATGATATTCCTTTTGATGAAGACTTTGCATTTTGGATTGCATTTTTGTTGTCGGACGGCGCAATCGGGGAAAAATATGTTGAAGCTGTCCAAAAGAATTATCCTGAAGCTCTTGACAGGTTTGTGGCGATTTCAAAGAAATACGGATTCTGCCCTTCGGTTTTTACTAACAGAGGATGTCGTTATGCGAGAATTTATTCCAAACCTCTTGTTGAATATTTGCATATCCGCTTTGGAGTAACTGGAGGAAAGGACAAAGAAATCCCATCATGGTTCTTGAGCTTTCCTGCCAAACTGAACAAGGAATTTCTGAGAACTTTCATTTCTTTGGAATCTTCATTAAGAGATAACAGAATAGTCTTTACGCAAAAGAGCGTAAGGAATGTAAACGTGATTATGCATATGCTATTGCGGGAAGGAATCCTCTCATGGCCACGACATGATGGAAGAATATTCCGATTAAAAATACAGGGTGAAGATTTCATTCGTTTCCTCAAGCAGATTGGCTGGGTTTCGCAAGAAAGAATACAAAAGATTGGCCTGCACAGGAAGACAAGGTCAAGCTTTCGTGTTGTGCCTGTATTGAGGCGCGTTATTTTGAAATTAGTGGAACGACTCGGCATCAATAGTTTTCACACCTTAAAAGGACGCCAAAGCATTACGTCGCGACCCTGGTATGGCAGCTACAAGGGTATTAAAGAGGGTGAAGTGGTGATGTCTGTTGACGCCTTGAGAGAGTTCGTTAAAGACATCAAAAAGGAACTCGAGACTCGAAAATTGCCGAATTTTTTTGAAACATTGAAAAGCAATCCAAGACAATTTGCGGCCAAGATTGGCGTACCTATGACAGACATTACGGAACATTTGCGCATATCAAGAAACCAGGTATGGTCATTGTATGATTCAGGTAATCCTTCCCATGGCGGGCAAATAACACAATTTCTTCAGGGACAGCACACCCAGTGTATTCAAGAAGCAGAACAGCAATTGAAATATTGCGAAGCATTACTGAGTGAGGATATTTATTATGATCAGATAACGTCATTGGAATGCGTACCTTCGAATGGCATGGCTTTTGGACTGACGGTGCCCAAGCTTCAGAATTACATTGCAGGTTTTGGCGGGTGTGGAATTAACCATAACACCTATCCGCTTCCAGAAGCACAAGCCGACAGATTCCTACTGAAGATTCGCGCGGGTTATCCAAATGCCGAAGACGAACTCAAAATCGTCGACTTGTATGCTGAAGAACTCAAAAAACAACCGCTCCGCAAAGTGCTCAATGCAGAATCCCTGCTCTACCTGCAAAAACTCACACGACAAGTCCCAGTCGCCACAGACATCAAAAAGTATGCCGTCGGCATCATTACTGCAACCCGCAACAAAAAAGACCTTATTGAGTACGGCGCATCACCACGCGCATCCATCGGACTTGTCCTCGCGGCCAAAGCCCGCGCGCTCATGGAAGGCAGGAAATACGTGTCAAAGGACGACATCAACAAAATGGCGTACCCCATCCTGCGCCACAGAATCATCCTCAGCTTTGAGGCAGAACGCCAAAACCTCCATGAAGATGATGTCATTAAACAACTGCTTAAGTGAAATTTCGAATTCAGCGCCCGGCGCTTCATTCAGAAATTTCACTGGTGATGAAAAACAATGATTGACATTTCATTTCTCCATCAACTCGACCGATTGAGCTTAATCATCAACAAAAGAGTCACGTCAAACTATGCCGGCGAGCGCGCATCAGTCTACACAGGACAAGGTCTTATCTTCAAGGATTACGCCATCTACGCACCAGGAGAAGACTTCCGCAAGATAGACTGGAAAGTATTTGGCAGAACTGACAAACTCTTTATCAAGCGACATGAAGAAGAACGCAATCTGGTCATCCACATCATCGTAGACTATTCCGGAAGCATGGATTTTGGCTCTGGCAAAGTCACCAAGGCAGAATACGCAGGCATGCTCGGCATCGGGTTTGCATACATGGCAATGAAAAACAACGAGAAATTCGTGCTTTCCACATTTGCAGACGAACTGCAATTGTTCAGGGCAAGACGCGGAAAAGGACAACTGGCGCACATCGTCAAACTGTTGAACGAAAGAAAACCCAAAGGAGCATCCAAAATTGAACTTGCACTCGCCAGATACAAAAAACTCATCCAGTCCAGATCATTCATCGTCATCATTTCAGACTTCTTGTACGACCCAGAAGAAATCCGCCACGCCATCAGCCGATTCAAAGACCATGAAGTAGTGCTAGTGCAAGTCCTAGACAAAGTGGAGCAGGAATTGAATATCGAGGGCGACTACAAGCTTGTCGACATGGAATCACGAGGCGTGCTGAGAACGTTTATCTCCCCATTCCTGCGAAAGAACTATGGCGGAATGCTTGCAGACCACCAAGCCAAGATTCGTCATGGGTGCAGTGAAATCGGCGCAAAATTCTTCACCATAAGCACAGACACTCCCATATTCGACGCGTTTTACAAGGTTCTGAGCTAGAGCACACGTACAAAGCTTTATATTCACATCTCCACTTACAAAACTCATGGAGTTTACCGCGATTATCAGAAAAGGGGAAAGGCAGTACGTTGCATTGTGCCCTGAAGTAGACGTGGCCAGCCAAGGAACAACTGTAGACGAAGCGCTGAAAAATCTGAAAGAGGCAGTAGAACTCTATGTTGAAGAGATGGGCCTTCCTGAATTGGAAGGAAAAGAGGCAATCGTAGCCCGATTCGCCGTCGAAGAGCATGCCAAAGCTGCCTAGACTTTCAGGCCAAGAAGTCATAAAGATTCTGTCCCAAACAGGATTCCAGATTGCAAGACAAAAAGGAAGCCACATTATTGTCACAAAGCAAACAGATAGCGGAAAAGTAGCATGTGAAACTTCTGTACTCGTCTACTTTTTCTTTCTTCCATTCCATAATTTGTCAATATTGATGCGCGTCAAATCATAGAACTTCTTGAGTTCTTGAGGGTCTGCCACTTTAAGCACGTCGAGCTCTGGCGCAAACATTTCAGAATACCTGTCCCGCCGGCGAATGCTCTTGACCGTGCCATTCTCCTTCACCATCACAGCCGCCGGCCGCTTAAGCGTGTTAAAGTTTGATGCCATGACGCTGCTGTAGGCGCCGCAGTCCATAAACGTGACCAAATCTCCAGCTTCCAGTTTAGGAAGCCACCTGTTCCTTGCAAGAATATCAATGCAATCGCACGTGCAGCCCGCAATCGTGTACTCGCGGGTTCTGCGCGCGTTCATTTTCGTGACAGGCAAGACTTCATAATACTGCTTGTAAATCATTGGGTCAGGCAGGAAGGCGTACGTCGAGCCGTCAACAACCAGCAACCTTTTCTTTGGCCTCTTTTTCTTGCTGATCACGCGCACAAGCCCAATCCCTGCATTTGCAACCATAAACTTGCCAGGCTCAAAAATAAGCGTCGGCGGGCTCAAGTCAGCCTTGTGAATCATTTCTTCAAACCGCTGAACAAAATGCGCGCCCATATCCTCTGGCTGAAACACTTCGTGATCGTTGTACTGGAACGGGAACCCGCCACCCAAATCAATGTACCTGAGCTTGATGCCCAGACTCTTGCAATACACTGCATGCTTGATCAATTTCTGCGCCGCGATTTCATACACTTTCGGATCTGAAATGTAACTCCCGTGAAAATGAAGGCCGATCAAGTCAACATATTTTGCCTCTTTTGCCATCCGGATAGCTTTTGCCACACTCCCATTCGCAATGCCATACTGTTGATGTTTTGACGTGTACTTTCCAAGCGTTATCAGCGGATTCACTCTGATGAACACGCGCATCCTCGTGCGCATCTTTTGCGCAACCTTTGCCACACGCTCCAGCTCTTCAACAGAATCAATCGTAATGGCCTGGACGCCAATCTTCGCCGCAAACATGATGTCCTGATCGGTCTTGTGCAGGTTGGTAAACGTGATCTCCCGCGGCTCAAAATCCGCCAACAGCGCCAAGATGATCTCGCCCACACTCGACGCGTCAATATCCATTCCCTCTTCACGCATGATGCGCAGAATCTCAAGATTTGAATTACACTTGCTGGCATACTGCGGCCTGAATTTTTGGTAAGGAAACGACCTCTTGAAACGTCTCACACGACTGCGAATTTCACTCTCAACAAAAATGTACAGGGGCGTGCCGTACTTTTCTGCCAGCCCTTTAATCGACGTGTCATGAATGTGCAATGTTCCCTTCTTGTCCTGTTTCAGATAGGGCCATCTGGGTTTCAGATACTTGCGAGAAATACGTCGATACTTCATTGTATTTCCCTACGTCAATGAACAGAATGCATGACTCATCATTGTCTCTTCTTGCAGAATGCCTGTTCTTTTTCTCTGTACGTAATGGTTTATGTATTTAAACTTTATCCCTCAGGATTTTCACGGAACTTGTGCAAGTTTAAGGGTGGTATTGATCTCCTCCTCTGAGATCGCGCAACCGTTCAGCTTCAAGCCCCATAACACCCCCTCTAGCAGAGTCTTTCGCGCATTTGGAACCTGTACGACAAACTGATTAAGCAAACCACGCTCGCACGCCACCACTGCAAGCTCTGTACTGCGAATGCAGGAAATATGGCGCGTGCGCTCGCTGAACTGCCGCAACACATTTCTGTCCAGCTGAATGGACGTGTGCAGCCGAAACCCGAGGAGTTTCTTCAACCTTTCCGGTTCCTCCAGCAACATGCGCGTGACGCGTTCATCCACCACCACAGCGTCAGCACGCAATACAATTGCACCAGCAAGAGCCTCCACTTCACCCATCTGCAAAATAGTAATAGGCGTGTTGTGCGCGCGAAAAATCCTGTTTGCCAACTGGTACAACTCATTCGCGTCCGCTGACAAATCCGGATGCATCATCGGCTTCAGCACGCCCTTCTCGATAACCGACCTCACTTGAAGCGCCTCAAACTTGAACTTCTTGGTGCGCAACGGACGCTCCACCAGCTCCTTTTGCACACATGCAGGAATAAAAAACTCGCCATCAAACAATTTCTTCAACGGCTCCAGCACCCACAACAAATTATTTGTCGTCAGACTGATGACCGGGCCTGCATCAAACACCAATGCCTTCACGAAAACAGCCTCCTGGCAAACACGATGCGCTCTTTGACAGTCTTACCCACTGCATCAGGAGTAATGGTCTTGCCAATATAGTTCGCGAGTTCCCACTGCGAGACGCCCAACAGTTCAGCAGTCCTCGCAATAGACAACCCATGCTCGTGCATCTTGCTTGCCTTCTTGATGCACGCCTTTGTAAGAACCTCCTCAATATACAGCGCGAGCTTCTCGTCAGACTTGCGAATGTCGTCCAACGCTTTTTTTACGGCAGAACGATATCCTGCATCATCATTCTTTGAAATGGCAGCAAACGCCTGCTCAAGAACCTTGACAAACTGGTCATACTTACACGCCACTTCCATACAGCGCATGATTGTTTTATACAGCGCATACACGAGCACTGCAAAGCCGATGCTGTCCTCATCCTGAAAAATACTGGCATCATGGATGACATGGTTTGACATCTCGAGCAAGTCCTGCGGTTTGTCAGCCTTCAAAGATGCAATCACCCTGCCAAGCACGGCCTTGATGTCGTCTTTCACCACAGGTTGCATACTTGCCTGTAGCTTGCTCCGTATATAAATTTTTATACCTGAATTTCCGAACGTCCTCGCCTCTGGCTGCGGGCGTTCAGGAAATTCTGTGATGTGATTTTATATACGCTCCTACGCTACCTCCTGTATGCAATACGTAATGCTGGACGGACACATTCTGTTAGGCAAATCACTGCTCATCGAGTGCGCAGGAAACATCGGCCTTGGAAAATCAGCACTTGCGCAGCTACTTGAAAAGCATGGCGCCAAGGCCTGGTATGAACGACCAGAAGCCATCCCCTTGCTCCACAAATTTTACGACGACATGCCAAAGTATGCGCTCCCCCTCCAATGTGCATTACTTCAGATGCGCAGCCAGCACGTGAAACAAGCAAAACAACACCTTGGCATTGCAGTCATTGACCGCTCACGATACGAAGAATTTCTTATTTTTTGCAATGTTCTACACCATCTCGGACACCTTTCAACCACGGACTATGAACAGTTTGAACTACAGTGTCGCCTTACATTAGCATCACTGCCGAAGCCTGACTTGGTAGTGCACGTCACAGGCACCTCAGAATTGGCGTGGAATGGCGTCATGGCGAGACAAAGAGTGCTCGAGTTAAAGTCCAAGTACGCTGTCACGCAAGAATATCTATCCCTGCTTCACGAACGCTACACAACCTTTGAACAGCGTCTCACAACCTTCTATCGGGGGAGATGTCCTGCAAATAGATAGGAACGTCACTGACTTTGTACACAATCCCGCAGATCGCGAACGAACAGTGCAGGACGTATTCCAATCCCTCAAACTGCCCTTACCATTCAAGCCCTAGACTTTTCAAGTCCTTGGAAAGTTGCTCTCCGTCACTGAACTGGATGGCATGCATCCCTGCCTCTTTCGCGGCGGCTACGTTGCGCTCCAAATCGTCGATGAATACGCACAGGCCAGGAGCGTCTGCTCTTCCTATTTCTCTGAGACAATGCTGGTAAATTGCAGGATCAGGCTTAGCCATTCCCACCTCCGACGAAATGATAATCGGCCTGCAAATCTTGTGCAAGTGAAGACGCTTGATCGCTGGCCATGCCCATTCAGTCACGTGATTGCTGAGAATTGCCGGGCGGTAATGCTGAAGATGCCAGATGATATCATAACCTTCTGCAGGAGGAGCGTACTCGTGCATCGACCGCACGTCCCTGGCAACTTTTTCCTCACTGCCTTCCAAGTGCGTGCCTTTGAGTGTGTCGCGCCAAAACACTGCTTCATTACATTTCCCAGTCTTGAACAGATTCCAGTACTCGTCAGCATCTTTAGTGATTCCCCGCGCAACGAGGTATTCGCGTCTGCCGTCCCCTCCAATCAACACCTTTCCCAAATCAAATATCACCCTGTCAATCTCTGCCATGTTGTTCACCTCGAAGGCGCAGGGGAGAAGGTGTGGTATATACCTAATCCTGCGGAAATATATTCAGAATATTTATATATTAACTGGCTTTGTGGTTATTTGTTAGTTGGTGTTCGTTGGTCGTTAATCGCGGTTTGTGATGCGGTGGTCGTGGGTATCCACGCCTGACGAGCACCTGGTCATTAACAACTACAAACGAAGAACCAGAAACGAACCACGACAACTTCAGCAAAATGGAGTACCGCAAAGTCATCCATCAAGGAAAGGGCACTCTGACGATGAGCCTGCCAAGCAAGTGGACGCGAGAATTAGGCATTACGCCCGGAGACGAGCTTGGCGTCGAACAGCGCGGGCTCCAACTGGTCGTCTCACCCTCCGTTGGCAGGAGACGAGGCAAAAAAACAGAAATCGACCTGAAAGGGCTAAGCAAGGGCCTTGTCTATGTCGTCATGAACAACTGCTACATCCGCGGGGATGATGAAGTCAAACTCCTGCTCGACAGCCCTGAACAGCATCAAGCCGTGCTCGACGGCATCAGCCAGCTCATCGGATTTGAAATCGTCGAGCACAGCCAAAAATCCTGCACTATCGCAGAGCTCGCACTCAGCGAACGAGAAGAGTTTGACACCCTCCTCAGACGCATCTTCCTCATACTCCTCAGCATGGCTGATGATGGCGCATCAGAGCTCGCCAAGAAAAAACCTGCGCCACTCATTCCCATCGCCCAACGAGACCACACAGTCAACAAGCTCGTCGCATACTGTCTCCGCGTGCTCAACAAAAAAGGAGGAGTTGACGTCAACAAAGCAATGCACTTATACACCACTCTGACACTCCTTGAACAGCTGGGAGACCAGTACAGCAGATTCTACCATGAAGTCAACGCGGTCAAGCCAACAACAGCACAACTCTGCCGGCGCATCGCCACACTCCTGCGGCAATTCTACGAACTTTTTTACACCTTCAATAAAACCAAAGCCAGCGCCATCAAAGACGAACGCGACAGACTGCGAAAAGAAATCAACACAACCTTTCCCAAACTCAAAACACGAGACGATCTTCTCGCACTCCACCACCTCAGACAAATCGGAGACCTCATCATCGACCTACAAAAGTTCCAGATGGCGATGCAGATATAGAGAACTTGAAAAAGTCGGCTTTGCCTCCTTTTTCAAAGGCCTCACTTATCGACAGTACATATGTAGTTAATAGATATATTTAATTGCATAATTCGTTATTAATACGCATAATTCCCGATCGGCTCCCTGTACAGCCTGTATTTTGGCTGTTCTTCGCAGCCGGGCGTGATTCGCACCCAGACTTGATTCATTCTATCTGTGCCTTCGCAGTAGAAGTCAAACGTGTACGATTGGCCATCAAAAGCTTCGTAACAATCGTCAAAGGCGTACTCGACGCTGGCTTTGTAACTGACCAAATATGCCACAAACGCGCCGCGATCCTGCACACACCTGCCTGCGAACGGCTGCTCCAAAGGCTCGCTGGTGTCAGGCAGTTCGATATTGGGAACCTGAAAAATCTGCTGACGATACTGCGGAGAAATCAACTGGCCAGTCGGACCGCCGGATCTCATTAATACCAGCCCAATTATGGCTATAAGAGCCACTAACAACAAAATCAGCACCTCTTTATGATCCATACTCTTCATCACAGCAATCAGGAGTATTTAATCTTTACTTTCTTTCCGCCAGCAGGTTGCGTTCCGGTTTCGGCACTTGCGGCATACGGCGGTCATCATACCCCGCCTGCGAAGGTATATCTTGAGGCAGTTGTGGGGCAACGGGCTTTCGCGGACTGGTTGGCTCATTCCACCACTCACTGACTGCACTAACGCCCGATCTCACCGTGTCAGTTACAGAATCAATGACTCTAAACAGCCCGTTCCAATATTTCATCCCCACGCGAATATTGTCAGTCCCAATCCACTCACCTCTCGCCGCCGCAGTGAGTTCCCCCTGGTCGCCATAACGCAAGAACTTGAAGTCTCTAATACTGTCCACAAAAATCAAACTTGGAAGGACAAGGCCATCAATGCTGTCAGACCCTGCGCGGTCGTCATCCAGTCCATCATAGTAAAAACTTTTATCTGCAACTGCACTGCCCAGAGATGGAGCATCACTCTCTCTGCTGCACGTCAGTTGAATAAACTCTGACTTTTTTGGCAAGTCCAGCATTTCCAGCCCGTCAGCGTTCACTAACCTATCACTAAATTCAAACCCACACTTTGAACCATGCCCAATCAATGCAACGCTATCAATAGAGGTGTCCTGTCTGACCCGATCAAAATCGCCGGATGTAGCGTGGAGAATCCACTGCACGTGAAGGCCCCTGCTATTGTAATCCCTTGTAATCTGATTGTACATCGCAAACTGAATCAACGGAGACATATACTGCCTAACACGCCCCGCGTGAGAATCAGACACTAAAACAGCTATCTGCATCTTGCCGCCATCCAATTCGGCATTTCTTCGACTTGTAGAATACGTGTACGCCCCATACGTGGCCGCAAGCGCGACAACCAACCCACTTGCGGCAATCCCTGCCCACTTCATTGTTTTCTTCAGCCGCGTCGGGCAACGCATAATACTACTGAATGAAAGCTCTTTATAATCCTTGTGACAACATTATGTTCACTGCCCTTAACTGAGTTGCCACAATGTTCTTGGTGAATTACCACGGGAGCACTGTGACTACGGTAAGATGAGAAAACAGTGAGCGAACGAAGACAGAAGCTAAACACGTACCATCAATCGACCGTAAACAGTTCAGAGTCGTGTCCCACGTCAAACAAACCCAACCGCGCGCCAGCATCCAGCCAGCCATGTGCGTAATTCAGGGCGGCAAATGCAGTCACCCAATCGCCTTTTTTCCTGAAGTGCTCGGCATCTGCATAATACCTGCGCGCCATGTCGAGAAAATCTTCTGCTTTTTCCTTCCAGTTAATCTTGCATTCCGGCGCAATTTTCACTTTCGCCAGCGCGCGCTTTGTGTAAGAAAAATACTTGTCCAGCTTTTCCTGAGTGACTTCCTTCATCAGGACGTGGCCGCAGCAACGGGCGCAGTCTGGTCGTTTTTGTGTTCCCGTTTCGGCATCGGACGCCGCACAGTAATCGGCAACACGTCAGCCTCAAATTCGCGTTTCGCAATCTCTATCGGGTTGTAGCCCAGCTTCTGCAAGTCGTCTTCGTCAATCTTGACGAGAAACGGCGCTCCCATACTGATTTGCAGCGCGCGGGAGCCAATCATGCGCGCGCGCTCATACTTTGTGATGCTGCTCATTTTTGCCTCGGAATATTTTTTCGCAATTCATGCGATGACTTCAACGCAATCTTCACCATTTGATGAATATCCTCTTTCGCCAGAGGAATACTGCCTCCTTTCTGAAGCGCGCAAATCGTGTCATGCTCGGTAATGGCGATAGTAAGCCGCGCATCCATGTGCGCCTCCTCTTCAGGCAACGGGTCCACCATGAAAAAATCCCCAATCTTAAACACAGTCACAGGCAATGGTTGCGTGCCAATCGGCAACTTCTTGCTTGTCCGCCTGTCATAATGCACGATATCATCCGTGTGCTCAGGAAACTTGCTGTGCAGCAACGCCGCAAGAGCACCAAGACCTGCCGCGTCAATCAAACCACCTGCAACATTAACAGTACAAATATCGATCATGACGCTCCACACCTGCTTCCCAGGACTGATGCACAATTCTTCTGCATGAAGAGCGCCACCCTCTCGAATTCCCCTATCCACAACACGGGCGACTTCAACCGCCTCTTCACCAGGCGGGCCAGGCTCAAACCGCGGGTTGCTCATAGGCCGCAATTCCACATTCACCATCAAATTTCCCCTGCCAGGAGTATCAGGGTATGGTTTTTCAATGGCAAGCTTCACGCCAACAATCACATCAGTCTCTCCCACAACCACACGAGCAGAGCCTTCAGCAGAATACGAAATGTCAGTAGTTACAGTGATAGGCCTGTACGCCGCCAGTGGCCTGCCATCAAGATGCATGCCTGCCTTCAAGCTCGCCAACAACGTCTCCCGCGCAACGTGAGTCATGAAACATCCTCCTGCTTCTTAAACTTCGCCCGCAACGCTGCCTTTTGAACATCGTAAATCTTCCTGCACGCCGCTTCAGCTTTTGCAAAAATAACAACCAAGTCCTCAGGAGTAATTTCGCCATCCATTTGAATAACGGTGATCTTGCCAGAATTCGGCAACATCGCAATCGGCACGTCAGAGCCATGCTCGTAGGAATCCTCCTCATAATTCAAGTCAACCACGATCTTGTCCTCAACCTTGCCAATGGCCACAGCAGTCACCATGTCCTTCATCGCAACACCAGCGTCTGCCAATGCCAGGCTTGCCGCGCAAATCCCTGCGCACCGCGTGCCCGCATCCGTTTGCGGAAAGTCAACAAAAACATCAACAACGGAATTAGGCCAATCCTTCAGATCCAGAACAGGAAGCAGAGCGTTTTCCATCACCTTGCAAATTTCCCTGCTCCTTCGACTTCCACCGGGCTTCACCCTGTCCCCATGGCCTGAAAACGGCAACATATTATAGTCAACCCTCAAAATCCCAGTCTCTGGATTCTGCAAAAACTTTGGATGCAACTCCCTTGGACCATACACTGCCGCAATCGCAGTCGTCTTCCCAATCTTGAACATTGCCGAACCGTCTGCATTCTTTACCACGCCGACCTTTGCTTCCATCGGCCGCAACTCATCAAATCCCCGCCCATCAAAACGTTTTTCGTAAGCCATCATGCACCTTTCTTCTGCAGGAACGCGCTAATTCTGTCAGTCAATCCTGTCAAATGCGATTCATCCTCAATCTTGCGAATAGTCTCAACAACTTTCAACTGCGCCTGCGGCTCGCCATCCATCCACACCAACCCATTCTGGCCAACCACAATATTGCATCCAGTCGCGTCCTTGATCAACGACACCATGCTCCCTTCCTTGCCAATAATCCTTGGAACTTTTTGTGGATTCACGACAATCACCCTGCCACCCTGCAATTTTCGCAGGCCAGGACCCTTCATGCTCACATCAATCAACTTCTGGCTCGTCACGTTCACAATCTTCGCGACTACCCAGTCGCCCAACGCAAAATACTGCGTCAAATCAGCACCTCTTGCGACAAATTCAGTGGTTGCATCCTTCAACGTCAGAACTGACGAGTATGGACAATTCATTTCAATACGCCAACCAGTCAAGAGAACATCAATCACTTTCCCAATCACGCGATCATTCAACTTCGGCAAATACTTGCCTGACAACGGAATAAGCTTAATCACTTTTCCATCAATGCTTGCCAATCCAAGCCGGCCAGCCTGCACTGACTCTCCATCTCGATACGTGCCAGTGCCAGGAATGTAACCCATGCCGGTCGCCAATGCCTCACCAGGCACTACCACGCTCTTGTCCTTCACGACCAACACATCTTCAGGTTTTGCCATGCTATGGTTTACCCTTCTTTGCTTCCTTTAAAATGCGGTCAAGCTTTGCCCTGTCCACACGAGTCAGCTTCCGATCGGCGGAAGTAATGTACGCGGCATCCACACGTTCCACATTGAAGCCCTTGTCCAACACCTTGTTCAGCGCGGCAATGCACAACTTCAATCCATCTTCAATCGACATTTTCGGATTATACTCCTTCGCGAGAATCTCCTCAATCTCAGGCTCGCCCTCACCAATCACTGTCGCCTTGTACTGGAAAAAAATACCTGTCGGGTCAGTCTCAAACAATTTCGCGCCCTCGCCATCAATTCCTGCGATGATGATCGAAACGCCAAAGGGCCGCAAACCGCCAGACTGCGTGCAAATCTGCTTCAGCGAGCAAATATCCTTCACGATCGACACCGTATCAGTCGGCGTGTCATACGTCACCTTGTGCTGTTGCGCCTTCACCTGCGCGCGCTCAACCAACACACGCGCATCTGACAAAATGCCAGACGCAGTCGCGCCAATGTGGTCATCAATCTGGAAAATCTTTTCAACACTCTCCGGAACAATCAACGGGTCAACAATCCGCTTGTCAGCCACGAGAAGGACACCATCATTGCAAATCAACCCAATAGCGGTGCTCCCCTGACGAACAGTCTTTTTCGCATACTCAACCTGCAACAGCCTGCCGTCAGGACTGAACATGGTAATCGCTCGATCATAGCCCATCAACTGGTGGGGCATTGGTTGCATAGTTTCATCCTCCCTTGCCATAGTGCTCCCTTGCTAAGCAGCAAGATACCTCTTTGCTTTTTTTAATGAACCAGAAGCGCCAACACTCCGCACAACGCACGGCTCAGCGCCGATCCGCTGGACCATGCACAAGCTCGCGCGCGCCAAATCAAGCGACGCGTGGTTGACGCGAATAATGCCGCGCTTGTTCTGCACAAGAGCAGCAGGAATATGAATGCCAGCCGATGCGGCGCCCAGCTCGCCATGCAATGATACAAATGCTTGATTCACTGTAGAAGAAACGAGCGCAGATGCCACTGGCTTCTGACTAATAACTTCAAAAGCAAGATACCTTTTCTTCTCCCGCAAACTAGGGATCAACCGCAATGATGGACGTTTGTTCATAACACCTTTGTACCAGGTGAGATCACGCTCGATTCTCATCTCTCACACCGAGAAAACAGCGTGGGCTTTAAATACTTTACCCTTCGAATTTTGCGAACTCAGGCCTGCGGCCTTCGTTCAGCAAAATTCTGGTTGACGAGACGCCGTGTATTGGGAGTGTACGTTTTACTCATCAAGCGGGGGAAAGTCAGGCTCTGTATTTACTGTTCCTTTTTTGAAAACTAGACTGTAGTTTTTAGGAAGGTTAATTTTCGTAAGATTTACCTCCGCTTCTATATCCACAAGAGCTTTGAATTTTTATCCGATTGTTACGCTCTTGTCGTATAGCATTTTACCTTTTGTAGATTCTGCCTCGATTGTCAAGGACGCGAACCCACACAATTCTCGTTTCCATATCAATATCAACGAGAGCGCGGAAGTCTCCAGTCCGGAACTTGTAGTAATCATTGCCTTCAAAATGTTCTACAACTTGAAATGGATCTTTTAGTTTCTGAAGTGCTATCTTAATACGTTCACAAATATGCGCATCTTGCTTGTTCAGAAATTTAGTTGCCTGGTTGCTGAGTTTGACGCTAAATGTCATGGAGATCAGTGTAGCTTGATTCAGGCTCGTTGCGCGCTTTTAATAGCTGCACTTTTGCCCATTCAGTTAGTTGCCCTTCTTCTGTGAGAATATGCTTAATAACAGCAAGGTCTTTTTTCATCAGTTCGATATCCTTGTGCATGTGCTCTAAGACTGCTTCTGCCATGAACAACAAGAGTGATCTTATCTTTATAAATATTGCTTTGAGCTTAAAAATTTGTCAAGAACTCAGCATTATCTGACCGTATTCCTTCTTGCAAAGTCATAAATCGTCTGGTAGTCGGTTGTGGTGTTCTTGTCTGGGCGCAACCGTTCGGCAAACACGTTTTCAAACATGAAACTGTTGCAGTACCACTTGTGAAAGCCCGCAGGGTACTGGTTTGCCGCCCACTTAATGCGGAACACTTTGGCTTCCACAATAATCGGCGGCGACGTTGACACGACAATCTGCGGCCTCGCCAGCTTTTTAGACAATGATTTCAACTCCTTGGCGTGCCCGAAATATCTCACGAACCGCTGAAAACCGCTCCAATTGTTCCTTTGCAACAAATCAAGAGCCTGAAACACCGCCAAATGAGCATGAACGTACTGGTCTTGCTTAGTGGAAGACTTCTTACTCCCCCGTCCTGAATCAAACTCTTTCTGAGCAGACCCATAATGCTCATACGATGACAAGACGTCATGTCCGCGCGGGAGACTGTCCAACATTTCAGGAACCAACACAGCAGTCGTCGGGTCCAGCAGAGACCTCAACAAGAACTGGCCCTGACCCAAAAACGCATCATACAACGTCACTATTCCATCACCACGCGGCTGGCGTTCAACAACTCGCACAAGATTCTTGCGAAACGGAACGAGACGGTTGCGCTGATGCTCTTCCTTCACCTGCACGCCTTCAGGATCCAGATTCACCTTGCATACAGGCAAGTACGCTTGAAGCCACGCGTCATACAATCCCAGCACAGCGCCAGTGACGTTGTCTTCGCGCAGTCCTGCAGAAGAATCATGCAGGATCAGCCCAATGAGCGCCGTGTCAATCGTCTCGTACTTCTTGATCTTAAAACTCTTGCCCACATCAAAAGTAGGAACGCCTGCTTCATCGGCAGAGTATTGTACAACGCACGCGCCCTCGTGCCCTGCATCAAATGCCTTCTCAACAAACACGCGCAACGCTTTCTTGGAGCGCAACTGTTCGCGGTGCACAACACGCGCATTGACGTTCTTCCTTGCCATAAACTCATCTAAAAGGTCAAGAAGCCCGTCAATTCGACGGTAATCCACTGGCAGACGACACACGTTCGCAAGCGACTCGAACTGTTTCTCCTTCGACAACTCCCACGTCGACGGGTCGCTGATCGCGTACAATCCATGAAAACACAACGTGAGCTCAATGTCACGTCGCGGCTTGCCAATCTCAAACAACTCTTCATCAGCAAAATATTTGTCCAACAAAGTATCCTCCACAGTGGCGGCGCCCATCTTTGGCCACATGGACTGCGGCACCCTCTTCTCAACACGCGCAAACCCTGCCAAATGCGTGTAATGCCTGCTAATCAACTCAGCATCTCCGACCATCAAAGGGAGCATGGGAAACGTAGCTGTTAATTCTGGAAACATGCGCAAATCATACCGCGTAAACTGACGAGTAAACGCCATAGGATGAGTGGTATTATGCAACTGCAAGCGGAAACCGTTCTCCTTGATCGACGCCCGCGTATACATATCGCTCCCTCTCATCGACAACACAATATCCTCTACTGCCCCGCAAAACTTCGGATTCAGGCTTGCAATCGGAGTGCCCAACACAGGAACTTCACCGTCAAGAAACACGCCGCGCTGATACTGCACAAAAGAAGCAATCTCCTCCTGCGCCCTATGCCGCAACTCAGGCGCGTACCGCTCAATTTCCTGCCGCAAAAACCGCTCAGCCTGAGACGAACCAAAACCCCGGAACATCAAGTCATGAATACGCTCCTCAGCCTCGTCAGAAATCCGAACGCTCATGAAGCAAAGAAATAACGAGTTGAATATAAAGGTGAACTTTGAGAAGGTGAACTCTGTAGTTCCACACAATCCACACAACGACGATAAATAAACCACCACCATCACCTATATGTGCCAGAACTTACACTCACCGACCGAGCGATTGCAAAAGTTAAGAATTACATCGCTGCAACAGCCCTTGAAACCAAACAGCCATCAGAATCATACAGGCTTCGCATCAGAATCCAAGGCGGCGGATGCTCAGGATTCTCATACATGCTCGGCGTGGACAATTCGGTTAATGACAAAACAGACATCATCATCCCCACAGGAGGGCTTGAAGTCGTCGTCGACAAGAAAAGCCTGTTATACGTGAACGGCAGCATCATAGACTATTTTGAAGACTTCATGGGGAGCGGGTTTAAGATCACCAACCCAAACGCCACAGGAAGCTGTGGATGCGGGAAGAGTTTTAACGCGTAACGAAAATTGCGAATTCGGCTTCGCCTCATTCAGCAATTTTCTGGTTAAGTTTAAGAATGCGCGTTTGTCATTGAGCTCTCAGAATTAAAAGGACGGGAAAAACTGTCAAAATACCCTGTACACTCGCTTGTGAATTTTGATGGACACTGAACATTTTGCGTGCGAAACTCGCCCCACACAGTAACCACAATAGCCACATCATATTGAAATCTCTATGCGATTTTTTCGGAAATCTGACAATGGCGGATGGTATAATTGCCGAAATTCCTTGCTACATTTGCACAACCCCTGCAATAGAAAGAAATGCAGTGCTGACTATAGTTTCGTATGGAGATGCTGGACGGCAGATCGTCGAACTGTATGACAGACTAGGGCTTTACGCACACCTTGCACCTGAAGGACGCTCCATGTGGACGCACGTAAAGGTAGGCGCGTGCAACACGCACAGGCCAAACCTCAACCGCCTGGAAGCCCTCCTGCGGCAGAATGGAAATGAGCTCAACACTGACATCATACGAGAATCCCTTGGTGAAATCGAGGCCGGTGCTGAAAGACGTTGAATCATAGAGAACTTTGAATAACTATCAAATTTGTCAAAGTTCTCAATAGAACCGCTTTGAATCCGCAGAATATAACGGGTTATTCAAAGCTCTCTATAAGATGCCTAAAGACGCTCAGCGTCCACTCATGACGCTCAGCGTCCACTCATCGAAACGCCGCGACCCGGATTTGAACCGGGAGTTCCTTTCGGAAACGGTTCTCACAGAGCACTGGTCTGTGGACGCCCAGCAGATCTGTGCATTTTCGAGACCGTCGCAATACCGGGTTATGCGATCGCGGCACAAGGGTATCCAAGTGTCAATGGGTTAAAAAGATTGCTTTGAAACGGCTCTTCACGCAATCTTTTTAACATCCCTGCCATCTCTCTTGAAAGGAATGACCATGTATCGGGACAACAAGGACCTTGTGTGGACGATTGAAAAGAGCGGATTAGTTGATGATGTTGAGGAGGCGTCTGCTTTGCTTGATTCTTTAGGCGAGATCGCGTGCAAGGTTCGTGACACGCGGTCCCATAACGACCGTATTGGCAGTCGGTTGGATGGCTGTAAAGTTGTGAAGCCAGAAGGGCTGACGAGGTCGTGCTCCCTTGTAACAAACGCAGGGTATTCTTGCCTGACGATCAAGGAAGGAGGACCTGGCTTGTCGTACGTTGTAAGCAATGCAGTACATGAAATAATCGCTCGAGCTGATGCGTCGGTTATGGTCGTTTTGGCACTCACTGGCGGTGTCGCGGACACGATTGAAACATTTGGAACTCCTGAAGCGAAAACGGAAATATTGCCGAAACTCGTGTCTGGAGAATATAGTGGCGCCATGTGCCTGACAGAGCCGGAAGCAGGATCTGACCTGAGCGCGCTAAAGACAGTGGCGACGAAAGATGGCAATGGGTACAGAATATCCGGAGAAAAGATATTCATATCGAGTTGTGATGCAGACGTGCATGTTGTACTTGCGCGGGATGGGAACACTCAACAGAAAAGCATGTATCTCGTGATGGCGAGAAACAACGCTGTTTGCGTTGAGCGGGTGGAGGAAAAGTGCGGCCTTCACGCCTCTCCCACTGGAACAGTGGTGTACGACGACTCCAAAGCCCTACTGCTTGGGGAGAGTGGCAAAGGAATGTCAAACATGTTTCGCCTCATGGGACTCGCGCGGCTCGGGGTTGCTGCGCAAGCGATCGGGGCGTGCCAGGAAGCATGTTCACTCGCATTTTCCTACGCAGAACAAAGGAAGCAGTTCAAAACAGAGTTGGTGAACCTTCCAGGACTGCGTCCTGTTCTTGACGGAATGAAGCTTGACCTTGTTGCTGCTCGCGCACTCCTGTACCATACATCGAACGCGCTTGACAAGCTTCAAAAAACGCCGGACAAGTCAGACAAGCATTTGGTGAGGCGGAAGATGTTCCTTACCAAGATGTTCGCTACAGAACACTGCTATCGCGCAATAGATGATGCCCTGCAAGTACATGGCGGCTCTGGCTACATGAAAGAACAAGGGATTGAACAATTATTGCGTGACGCACGAGTGTTTCGCATATATGAGGGCACGACGCAAATTCAGGAGCAAATGTTCGTGCAATCCTTATTCAAAGGCGGACTGGCGTCATTAGCGTCCCAGTATGCCGATGCCATAAGGATACGATGGGACTGTCTGGATCGCGAGATCCTGCGAATGGAAAGGCGAATTGCACAAGCAGCGCTCCGGCTGGGACTGAAACGGCGCGAAGATCTGGCGCAGTACTGCGCTCATTGGCTGGCAAACATGGCAGCTGATGCATTGGCCGCGCGCGTCCTTTTCACGCAATCTCAGCACGATGAATCGCGACGACAATTGGCAGAACAGTTTACAAATTATTGCCTGCCGAGATTTCATTCAAACGAAGAGGCGTTATACAGGGGGCTTCGGCGCTGATCTTGTCACTCCAAAATGTTCTCATTTGCATCCTGATATGTAAAAGGTACGTGTTTAGCTTCTGTCTTCGTTCGCTCACCGTAAGGTCTTTCGAGAACACGAATTTCGCGAATTCGCGCCTGCTGGCGCACATTCAGCGAAATTCACAATTGAGTTGAGTTTTATTACGTTAATGACTTATACTACGTTATTACTTTATTTCAACGTAGTCACAATGTTCCCGTAGAGATTAAGTATAAAC
>JACQMZ010000062.1 GCA_016203345.1 Candidatus Woesearchaeota archaeon
ACCCCGTCCATGGGATTTGTTGAGGTGGTTGTCGGACTTCGAGGGCGGGAGCATTTTGCAGAGATGCCGCTGATTATTGATCGAGACTACTACTAATCAAGGGCACTCGTGCAAATGCTTAAATTAAGGTAGAGTTCTTCATCTCCTATGCGCAAGGTCATGGTATTCGGAACATTTGATGTCTTGCATCCAGGGCATTTGTTCTTGTTTGAGCAGGCAAAACAGCACGGTCACTTCCTAATAGTAATTGTCGCGCATGACAAGACTGCGCACAAGGTGAAAGGCCATAAGACCACCTTCAATGAGCAGAAGCGGTTGAATGCCGTGTTGTCCGTGCCCGTTGTTGATTTCGCAACTCTCGGACATTTGGATGACGTGTACAAAGTTTTGGAGGAGTACTGCCCAGATGTGGTATGTTTGGGGTATGATCAACAAGCGTTTACAGACCGGCTTGTAACTGAACTCAAGAAACGCAGGCTGCAGTCCAGAATAATTCGCCTTCCAGCATACAAGCCGGAGAAATTCAAAAGTTCGTTGTTGAAAAAGGAGGGTGTTGTAAAGTCAGTGGTGACTATTTTCTCATAAATCTCAGTCCCT
Source organism: Candidatus Woesearchaeota archaeon (assembly GCA_016203345.1). Classification (GTDB taxonomy): domain Archaea; phylum Nanobdellota; class Nanobdellia; order Woesearchaeales; family ARS49; genus JACQIC01. The sequence goes on from JACQMZ010000062.1 coordinate 598, forward strand.
GTGCCACGGCAAACATCACAACAACGAAAGTCGTGAGCTTCCATAAGGGTGCAAGACTGCCGATGAGCGTCACTGCCACAAGCGCGACTGCAAACCCCCATACGTATGCTTCAAACCTTTTGTATTTGGTGAGCTCAACGTACGTTCTGAGACCAATCAGGTAAAGTAGGATGCCGTTCACCGCCACCTGAATTATATCATTAATGAACAGGAACAGAAAGAACAGTGCTCCAACCAGAAACAAAATCATCATGAGCAGTTGTGGCCACATACACGGGTAAAGAATTGTGCTGTTTAAAAACCTTAGTTCACAATATTTTCGTGTGAACGAAGTGAACTCGGAAATACTGTTTGTGCAATAAAGCTTAAAAACACTTCAGTCCTTGAGTGGTTATGCTCAACGATGAAGTTCGTAAGCTTGTCAAAAAATTTGTTGGCAACGACGTTACTCTTGAAGTTCCTCCGGATTCGAAGCTCGGTGATTTCGCGTTTGCGTGTTTTCAGTTTGCGAAAGAGCTGAAGAAGTCTCCTGTGCTTGTTGCAAAGGATTTGGCCGCAAAGATCAAGCCTGAAGGAGTCATCAAGGCTGTGCAGGCGAGTGGTCCGTACGTGAATATTTTTCTTGACACAGGCAGGATTGGAGGTTTGGTGATCAGGCGTGTGGAGGAAGAGCGCGAGCATTTTGGTTCGTCTCATGCGGGCAAGGGCCGGCACGCGCTGATCGAGCACACGAGCATTAACCCGAATGCTTCCCCGCATGTAGGCAGGGCGAGAAACGCGTTTATTGGGGACTGCTTGGCGCGAGTGCTGAGGTTTGAGGGGTATCAGACAGAAGTGCACTATTTCGTGAATGATGTTGGCAAACAGATCGCGATGCTGGTTGTGGGATGTAAGAATAGGAAAACAGTGTCATTCAATGATTTGTTGAACATTTACATTGACATCAACCAGCGTGCCGAGTCTGATCCGGCAGTGGAAAAAGAAGTGTTTGATCTGCTGAACAAGTTTGAAGCAGGCGATCAGGCAGTCAGGAAAAAGTTCAGGGAGATCGTTGATGTTTGTGTGAAAGGTCAGGCGAAGATTTTAGGCGAACTCGGCATTAGGTATGACCATTTTGATTACGAATCAGACTACATTGTGAACAAAACTACAGATAAAGTACTGTCTGAGTTGAAGAAAACAAGCAAAGTGTTTGTTGATGAGGAAAAGCGGCACGTGCTTGATTTGAAGGGGTTTGATCTTCCGCTGGAATCGCCTGTGCTGGTGTTGACTAGGGGTGATGGAACTTCCCTGTACCCTTTGCGTGATTTAGCATATACTATCGACAAGAACTCGTGGGCAAAGGGAAAAAACATTCTTGTGCTTGGAGAGGATCAAAAGCTGTACCAGGAACAGCTCACGGCGGCGTTATCACTGTTGTCGCAATCAGCTCCTGAAGTTGTTCATTATTCATTTGTATTATTGAGCTCAGGCAAGATGTCCACCAGGAAAGGGAATGTTGTTTTGCTCACTGACTTTATGGATGAGGCAGTGAAGCGTGCGCATGCTGCGATGTCGCGTGATTTCAGCAAGGAAAAAGCGGAAGCGCTTGCGCGCACAGTGGCTTTTGGCGCAGTAAAGTTCACTATTCTGAAAGTTGCGAATGAGAAATCTGTCATGTTTGACTGGAATGCTGCTCTTGCGTTTGAGGGGGATACTGCTCCGTATTGCCAGTACGCTCATGCCCGCGTGCATTCTATTTTCAGGAAAGCGAATGTGCATGATCCTCGTCTGCCTGACAATGCGCTGTTCTCCAGCCCGCACGAACACCAGCTGATTGTTGCACTGGCAGGATTTCAGGGCGCTGTGAGAAAAACCTTGGCAGAGCGCAACCCGTCTGTTTTGGTTCATTATGTTGTATCTGTTTCGAAGGCGTTCAGCGAGTTCTACCACCAGTGCCCTGTAATTGATGCTGAGGAGGGTGTGCAGATGTCTCGTTTGGCGCTGATTAATGCCGTGCGTATCGTGTTGGAGAATGGCTTGCATCTGCTTGGCATCGATGCTCCTGATGAAATGTGATCATATTCCGAATAGGAGCAGGCGGTCAAGTACACCTATCAAGAAGCCAAGAACAAACAGCACTGCTGCCCAGATGGCCGTGATCAAGTATAGTTTGTTTTTCTTGATGTGCAGTGTAGAAGACAGGAGCGCTCCTGCGCCAAAGAGCGTCCACAATCCAACGACCGCAAGAGTCCATTTGCCAGGAACATGAAAAATACCAAGCGCTTTGGTGATCAGGTGCATGCCGAGGACGACTGCCAGCGTGAGAAGTCCTGACTGTTGCCACGTTGTTTTGGTTCCCTGCCCTCTCAGCACAGTCATCAGGATGTACGCGCCGATAGCGACGTGTATGACGACGTTTAGCACAAAAATGACTGGTAAGAGCATATGCACTGTGCTTCTGCAGTACTTATAAATGTTTCTCGCAAGGAAGAGTTTGTCATACGCGGATTGCGTGGGTTATTCTTTTGCAAGTCACCACTCTCTTGTATTTGTCACAGGCGATGACGCATTCAAGGGATTACCGTCTGTAGAATTCATCAAGTGAATCCTTAAATACAAAACTCGTTTTGTTGTTGCATGCACTCCCTCAAAGCGTTCTTAGTCGACCTCACATACAAAGTGGAGGGCGACAAGCCTGTGATTTTGTTATTTTGCAGAACTGCTGAGGGAAAGCGCGTCTGCATCCGTGACAGGAATTTTGAGCCGTATTTCGTGGTGACTGCACCTGCTGAGTGCGTGCCGAAAATTCATGCGTTGAGTGTGAGTGAGGATGGTGTGTTGTATCGTGTCATAAGGGTTGAGGCGCGCGAAGTAAATATCAGGGAACGATCAACGACTGCATATCACGTGTTTTGCAACATTCCTAAGGCTGTTGCGAAACTGCGTGATTTGGCGCGCGGCATTCCAGAAGTCACTGGAGTGTACGAGGATGACATTTTGTTTGTGCGAAGGTACGTGATTGACAAAAAGGTTATGCCGCTGTCTTTAGTGGAAGCGCATGGCGAGTTTGTAGATGACTCTGTTATGCGTATTCCTGTGTTTGAAGCGGCGCATATTGAGCCTGTTGCGGGCATTGAAAGGCTTTCGCCAAAGGTTCTTGCTTTTGACATTGAGACGTATTATCAGCCGTCCAGCAGGGGTATTGATTTCCAGAAGAATCCTATTCTTTCAATCTCCTTGTATGGTGACGGCATTCAGAAATGCATCACGTGGAAGAAGTTCCCATCCGCCGATAACAGGATTTTGTTTGCAGAAAATGAAGCAGGTATGATCCGCACGTTTGTTGAGCTTGTGAATGCGTACGCGCCTGACGTCATTACTGGATACAATAGCGACGGTTTTGATTTTCCGTATTTGGTGAAGCGCGCCTCGTTGTTGAAGACTGCTCTTGACCTTGGAGCAGATGGTTCACCTGTGCGCATGCTGGGCACGACAAACCCGCAGGCGGAAATCAGCGGCATTGCACACGTGGATGTGTTCAAGTTTATCCGCCACGTGATGATGAGAAGTTTGAAAACCGATGTGTTCACGCTGGACGCAGTCAGCGCTGAGGTCTTGGGTGACAGAAAAATTGAGGTTGACCTTGACAAGCTGCACGAAGCATGGGATGCGGCAGCGCCTGATCTTCAGCGATATATGGACTACAACATTCACGACAGCAAACTCACGTATGACTTGTGCAGGACGTATTGGCCGTCCATGCTTGAATTTGTTCAGCTGATCGGTTTGCCGCTTGTTGATGTGACGCGCATGAGTTTTTCGACTCTTGTGGAATGGTTTATTATCAAGAAAGCAGTGTCAGCCGGAGAAGTCATTCTGTCAAAGCCCAAAAACACAGATGAGCGCAAACGCATGCGCCAGCAGGTGAAGGGCGGTTTTGTGCTTGAGCCCACGCCTGGCGTGTACACCAATATTGCAGTGTTTGATTACCGCAGTTTGTATCCTTCAATCATTGCCTCGCACAACATCTCGTTGGGAACTTTAGGTTGCGACTGTTGCAGGGAGACCGGTCGTGTTCCAACTGATCGCGGCGATTTCTGGTTCTGCACGAAGAAAA
>JACQMZ010000070.1 GCA_016203345.1 Candidatus Woesearchaeota archaeon
ATCGATGACCGACAACAGAATCTCACATCTTTTGTAGCAGCGCGTGATACGGCAATGCCCGCAAGGGCTTGACGAGAAGCGCTGCGTAAGGTTGCTGGGGATTATAAGGGGCCGCTGGAGCCCCTTATTTCATCATGATGCTATCGTCGTCTTGCAACGCCTATTCGCCTGCAATTATTGTAAACAGGGCATCGCGAGCAGAAGGGCGATACAGGAACACAAATGGTTTTTCCGTGGCTGACAAAAGTTTCATTGATCGCTTGCCAGTGTTTGCGGGGCACAAGGTTCAGCAGTTTCTGCTCAGTATCTTCTGGTTGTTTCGTTCGCACCCATCCTAACCGGTTTGAGATGCGGTGAACGTGGATGTCCACCGGAATCGCGTCCTGCTTGAACGCATACACGAGGACGCAATTTGCTACTTTTCGGCCCACGCCTGGAAACAACGTCAGCTGTTCGAGGGTATTCGGCACTTTGCCATGGAAGTCGTGCTCCACCATTTTTGCTGTTTCAACAATGTTTTTTGATTTCACGTTGAAAAACCCGATGCGGCGGATAATGTCGATAACGTTTTTTTGTTTCGCGCGTGCGAGCGTGCCGGCGGTTGGGTACTTTTTGAACAGTTCTTCAGAGATGACTTCCGTGACTTCATCTTTTGCGCGCGCGCTGAGAATAGTCGAGATCAACACGCGAAACGGGTCGTACTTTGTGCTCAGTCGCCCGAGCATCGTGTTGGTGCCTTGAGTCTTGAGCAAAATACTCAAGACTGTGTCTATTTCGCTGTGCGAGACCATGCCTGCGTATGTAATTCAGCAGTTAAAAAATGTATGGGCAAAGCTGTCCGATCTAGCTCTGCCCTTTGTACCCTTGTGACTTTTCGAAGCGCTGTACTGCAGCTTCTCCGCCTAATTCTTTTTCCAGTTGTTGCCAGGGAAGAACATTGGTCATGCGTTGGCAGTCGCCGACTGGGTGGTTGCGTTGTCGTTCGTGGAGCCGCCAGAGTGCTTCCGCGCCATTGCCTGCCATGTCGTCAAACGTGTCGTATGACGCTTCCATGTCCGCGCGTGCTTGTAGGATGGTGTGCCACATGACGCTGAATCCAGACTTGTGAAGGTCTGCGTACGCTGGCGGTGCGCGATTGTACTTCGTGCGATAATATCCTGTCCAGTCTTTGTTTGGCGAGTAGTTGATGCCCAGTATCATGTCTGGGTCGTGCTTGTGCATGGCGTCGACCCATTTTTCTATGACGATAGGGTCCATCATGGCGTCTGCCCAGAGAACTGCTGGCCGCAATCCTTGATAGTCTGTGTCCATGTATCTTTTGCCCCGCTCGATGGCGTTTTCCAGCCCGCCGTTTGATGCGGTGAGCGCGTCTGTGCGGGCCATGAGTCTCATGGATGTTCCGATGGCTTTGGAGACTCTGAGCCACGATTTGATCTTGGCAACCATGTCTTCAGGGGTTTCACACTCTTTGCCTCCATGATTTCCGCACCGGCGAACGCCTCGCTGGTCTTCCAAGTGTGCAAGGGCGACTCCCATTTCGTGGTACGCTTCAACAGTCTGTGTGAGGGTGACGTAGTTTCCAAATCCTGTTTCTGCGTCAAGGATGACCGGGAGAGGATGGGCAGAACGGATGATGTGTGTTGCGATTGTCTTGAAAGTAGTCCGGTCATGGAAGCCGTTGTCAGGAAGTGCCCAGAGCATGCCACTGATAGCCCATCCGGATCCGTACACGGCGTTAAACGTGCAGGCTTTGCCAGTCGCGCGGCGTTGCACATAAATTTGCTTTGCGATTTGGGCGCCCATCGCGTCATAGACACCTGGTGCTACGATGAGTTTTTCCTTTGCCAACAATTCCATAAATACATCGCCTGGTCGTTCATGGCGTTGCCTGAAAAGCTCGCCGTCCAATTCATCACCTTGCGTTGCTTTTTTTGTTTCCATTCTCGTGCACCTCTTTCACAAATGTTCATATGATGGAATTGTGAGGAATTCTTCGAATGTGTCTTGGGTTGTTAAGCGGAGGAAGAGTTCTGTTGCGAGGGGGAATTTGCCGTCTGCAAACCGCGTGCTGCCGATCTCTTTCTCGATCACCCGCAATTCTTCGCTTGCGATCTGAGTGATGAGTTCTTTGGTGACGTTTTTTCCATTGGACAATCTTACGCCGTGGCGTCTCATTTGGTATGCTTGCGACCTTGAAATTTCCGCCGTGGCAGCATCTTCCATGACGTGGTAGAGCGGCACGCATCCTTGTCCGCGAAGAAGCGCCTCAGTATATTGAATGCCTACCCGTGTATTGTATCGCACGCCATGTTCTGTTCTGTTGCCTTGAGGCACTTTCAAGAGATCTGCCGCTGTAACGTGCACGTCTTGGCGGGCAACGTGCTGTTGGTGTTGAGCACCCATGTTTTTGTCGAATATTTCTCGTGCAATAGGGACAAGTCCGGGATGTGCGACCCATGTGCCGTCATGTCCTGCGAGGACTTCGCGGAGTTTGTCTGCGCGAACTTTATCCATCGCTGCTTCGTTTGCTGCAGGATCGTTCTTGATGGGTATTTGTGCTGCCATGCCTCCCATGGCGTGCGCTCCTCGCTGGTGGCAGGTTTGTACGAGGAGGTCGACGTATGATTTCAGGAAGTGTGTGGTCATCGTGACTTCAGCTCGGTCAGGGAGGACAAACTCTGGATGGTTGCGGAATTTTTTGATAAAGCTGAAAATGTAGTCCCATCTGCCGCAGTTGAGGCCGGTGGCGTGGTGGCGCAATTCGTAGAGGATTTCGTGCATTTCAAATGCTGCTGTGATGGTTTCAATAAGCGGCGTGGCTTTGATGCTGCCATATGGTATGCCGAGTTCGTTTTCTGAATAACTGAAAACGTCGTTCCACCAGCGGGCTTCGCGGTGGTTTTCCATTTTTGGGATGTAAGCGTATGGTCCAGTGCCTTTATGCAGCAGGGTTCGGGCGTTGTGGTACAGGAATAGTCCAAGGTCAAACAAGGAGGCAGGAGTCGGTTTGCCATCCACGTGTATGTGTTTTTCTGGCAGGTGCAGCCCGCGTGGCCGCATCATGAGCACAGCGGTTTGTTCGTTAAGCGTGTAGGTTTTGCCAGGTGTCTGGCACGTAATTGTTTTGTTGACAGAGTCTCTGATGTTGAGTTGTCCATCGAGCGTGCCTGTCCATGTGGGTGCGTGAGAGTCTTCCAGGTCTGCCATGTACACGTTCGCGCCGCTGTTGAGTCCGTTGATGACCATTTTGCGGTCGCTCGCCGGTCCGGTGATTTCGACGCGTCTGTCCAGCAGGTCTTTGGGTGTGGGGAATACTGTCCAGGGGGTTGAGCGGATCTGACTGGTTTCTGGCAGAAAATCCGGGAAGTGGCCTGCATCAAATTCAGCTTGTCTGCGGATTCGCGCTTCGAGAAGATAGTTTCTTTCATCAGCAAATTCGTGCACTAAGTCTCTGACAAAACACAGGGCGCCTTCAGTCAACATCGCTTTGTGATGGTCAGCGACAGCGGCGTTTACTTCGATGCCGTTGGTGTTGTACGTTTTCACACTACAGGGATTTGTGCAACAAGTTATTATGATTGTCTTGGATTTTATGACACGTTTGTTGCACGCATTGGAAGAATTTGTTATGTTTGTTTCACTTTCTTCTTGACCGGCACGTGGATCCAGCTGGAGTCCCACGTGTCGCTCATTCTTCCATTCTTAATGTTAAAGAGAGGAAGGTAATTGTGGTGTAGCCGCAGCGGGTGGATTATTTTGGTGGTGAAAATTTCCGCGATGCAGTCGTCGCCGTGGCGTGCGCGGATGCCTTTGACCACTTTGCCATGGAAGAGCTCCACGAGTTCGGCAGAGGAGTCTGCTTCGAGAATCATGGTAAGCGCAAAGTGGCCGTCTTTTTCGCCAATGTACGAATCGACATGGTAGCGTGCATTGTCTGAACGAAAAGTGGTGTTCGTTTTTGCCTTGTCCAGATAGTTTTTGATCGTGATGCCTTCTTTGAATTTAAGGATGTAGAGTTGTCGTACTTTGTTCCATCCGCTGGAAACGTATGCGAAGTAGGAGAGGATGCCTTCTTCCTCGAGCTTCTTCCGTTTGCGGTTGACTGTAGTAACAGGTATGTTGGTTTGTTTTGCAAGTTGGTTGTCAGAGAGTCTGGGGTTGCGAATCAGTTCCTTGAGTATGGATTCTTCGTGAGCGTCAACAACACGCATGGCCGGAAATGTGACGGGGGGATATTTAAAATGTGTGTGTGGATTTATGCATCCGCGCCCAATGGTAGAGATATTGCTGGGCGTATCCTGCATGCGCGCCCCATTTGTTTTTGCCGAAAGCAACGAGGTCTTTAGGTTGCTTTTTTTTGTGAGGGAAATACTGTTCTGTCAGCACCCGTTCCATCCATACATCGACTGGGAATGCTTCGGTGAAGCCGAGCGAGAATAAGAGGATGCAGTCTGCAACTTTTTCACCAATGCCTGGCAATTCCATCAATCTTTCCCTTGCTCGTTCGTAAGGGAGGGTTCGCAGTTTAGCAAACCATTTGTCTGACACTGTGTCGTTGACGGCAAGGATATATTTGGCGCGAAAGCCGACGGCGCACGCTTTAAGCTTGACTGCATCAGTGATAGCGCCGGGTGGTGGGAACGTGTGGAATGTTTTGCCTTTGAACACGACTGGCGTTCCGAAGAGTGTCGCAATGCATTCCATGTTGTGCTTGATTTTTTTGATGTTGGACAGTTGGGAGCAAAGAAATCCTATGGTGCATTCCCACGGGTCCTGTCGGATGAGCCTGAGTCCGGCATACGTGCGAATGGCGCGGGCAAGAACTGGGTCTTGAGACAATTCGCGTGTGATCCGCGCATAATCCTCATCCAACCCAAAAAAATGCCGGACAAAGCGCGCAGATGCTCCTTCAAATAAGAGCTCGTCCTGTGTTTGCTTGACGTAAAACACTTTGTCGCGCGTCACAATGTAATACCATTCATCCTGCTCGTGATACCGAAAGAACTGGCCAGAGTCAAGAGTGTGCTTGAGGGAAAATCCAAGGCAGTGCATGATCACAGGGTAATGTGCTTGTTTAAAAGAGTGGCGTTGTGAATTTTCTTGAATGAGCGAGCATCAGCGAGCGAATTCAGAAAATTCGTAATCTATATATAGCTAAATACTCATCGGAATAGTGAAAATGGGGTGTAAATCAGTGCTTGGTGTGCTTGTGTTGTTACTTTTGACTCCCTTTGCAGCTGCCCGCACGCTGAACACGTATCCTGTTCCGTTTGTGAAGGATGGCCAGCTTGCGGATGATTTGGTGATCGTGGTTGGTGATCAGGCATTGGCGTCTGATGTGGCGTCTGCGAATGATGTGGCGAATCAGTTGTATCAGGCGGCTGTTGCGCAACAGCAAGCTCGTCCTGCAGTGGAAGCCACCCGTCCGCTTCTGCCGCCCAGTCCGCCGCCTGCTCCTCGTTTTTCTGGAGGCCAGAGTGTGCAGGTTGGGAGTACGTCTGATTTGTTGGAGCTCAATGAGCCTTTGGGTGATGTGCGGGAGTCTTTTACAGTGAAGGATTTGGATATTCTGAAGGGAGGGGAAATTTTGACTGACAAGGGCCGTACGAGGTATAACCAGTTTATTCGTTTTTCGTCAGACAAGGGAAAGGTGATTTTTGGCGAGGACGAGAAGGATGTTGTTGGTGATTTCTTGTTTTGGGACGATAACGATCATTTGTTTACGTGGGAGTTGGAGTTCGAGCAGGGGTTGGAAAGCAAGCTCGTGAATGGGCGCCTTCAGGATCTGGAAGACGAGGATATTTATGTGGCTGGCGCGCCGTACGTGATTGCTGATGCTGAATTTCAGGAAAGCACTGGAAGGTTGAAGTTGACGCTTCTTGGCGGCGCGATTTCCAGTTTCTTGGGAGATAACGAGAAGGAGATTTTCACAATTGATGGCAAGGATCATACGGTGGAAGTGGTGGTCATTTCTGAGGTGGCAAATCAGGGTGCAGGGTCTGTGAAGTTTAAGGTGGATGGCGAATTTACTAAGGAGCTTGGCAGGGGCGAAACGGCAGTCTTGAGCAGTGGCTTGCAGATTGGCGTCAGTGGTATTAGCGCGACTGCGAAGGTGGGCCAGAAGAGCATTGTCCAGTTTTACATTGGGGCGCAGAAATTGGAGTTTGAGGACAGGAACGCGCTGGACAACAATCCAAGCACGGCGTCTGTGAGGGTGAATGGGAATATCGTTCAGGATGCTGACTTGAAAATCAATGCAGTGGTGAAAGTGGCTGGCCAGCAGGTTACGGTGAGCAGGATCACGTATCGTCTGTTCGCGGATGCTGTTCTGGGTGATATTTTCATTCCGCCAGGTGGCGGGTTGCGTAAGCAATTGCGCCAGCCAAGTGGCATGTTGTCGCCTGCGTGGGATGTCGTGTATGAGGGTTTGCAGAAGGTGGGTACGACTCGTATTGAGCTTGATCCGTCAGGGGATGATGATTATCAGTTAACGTTTACTAATCAAGAGGGGATCAGGTATGAAATGCCGTTGGTGAGCAATGAAGATGCTGATGGCAAGTTGAAGTATGGAGATAAAGATGATGATTTGTGGTTTGTAGAGGCAAACAGCGATACGGTTTTTTTCGGCACGCGTGGTGATTTTTTCGTGTTGTCCAATTGTGCGACAACTGACAACACGTGTTTCACGCATGTGGTGCAGTACAGCAGTGCTGATGTGGGTTCTGCGGGCGCAGGTACCATTACCCTTGGCTTTGATGATTTGGGTACAGGCAGGCGGGATGTGACGATGTCCAACAGTTCAGGAAAGTTTGCAGGCGAACTTATTGTGGGTGGGGTCAGCTACAAAGTATTTGGTGACTCGGTGTTCAATCAAGGCAGTGCTCCAAACATTTCTGTTGATCTCAATGGGGATGGAAGCGTGAATGGCAAGGAGGCATTAATTGGGGTGCAGGGTGAAGGGTTGATTGATCTGGGAAGTTCAAACACGAATGCGCCCAATACAGAAGGCGCCCAGGCAGTTATAGATGGCAACGCGGTTGTATCGCTTACCACATTGCGTCAGGAGTTTGACGAAGCTACGACTGATGAGACTATCGCAATCACGATTGAGCCGCGCGCAAATAACAGGATTGGCATGACGACGGTTGCGGCAACGGCAGGCACGTTGTTTGGCTTGTTCCGCACGCGTGAGCGTAATCAGGAGCTTGGCATGAGCAAGTACGGAATCTTGTTTGATTTTACAAATCCTGGCGGCACTGAGTCTGCAGAAAAGCTTCGCATAGAGTATCCTCTTACCCAGCGTGGCGGTGATGTAAAAATTACTGTTGCATCTATTGTTCAGCCTGAAGTGTCTGCGCCAAGGCCTCTGCCATCTCCCGCGCCAGTGGCGCAGCCAAGTGTTCCGCCTGTGCTTCCACGCGTCAAACTGGCGAGTGAGGTGGGAGACATCACTCAGAATAATGCGATCGTGGTTGGCGGTCCGTGCGCGAATGCTCATGCCGCCCGCTTGTACGGTAATCCAGTGCCGTGCTGGGAATCAATCCCTCTTGGCGTTGGCGTGATAAGAACTGTTGAGCACCCGAACGGTAAGAGCGCGTTGATTATTGCAGGACGCGAGGCGCTCGATACGCGCAGAGCCTCTTTGGCAGTAACGAAAGGGTATCTGGCTGGCGTGCCTTCAGAGCGTGCAGAAGTGCGCGGGCAGGATGCTGCGGATATTAACATTAAAGTGGTTTAATTCTTAAAGGATCTTTTAAGGATTTTCAATAGTCAAAATTAGTTTTGAGGGATTGATGATTGTTTTAGTCTGAGCCAAAAGTTGCATGCCTATTAAGGCAAAATCTGAAGACCAAACAGATAGTGTCCTTTCATGTGGGAAATGCACCGATGAAGAATACTGCTCCAGCACCTATTCTTTTGAACAAAAATTCTCTATCAGGATATACCTTCCTGCCATTATCACATGCTTCGAGTATATCCTTGCCGACAAAATAGTTGCCACTATCCGGTTCTATGGCGACGATTTTCCCTTCCTGTCCTGTTGTTTTGTCAATGTTTGTCGTTAATGAAGCACAGTCAATACTGTCCGAGAACCAAATCCTTTTGCTTTTGCTCCACGAGTGGGAATTGTTTCAGGATGAATGCGAGTTCTTCTTTTGTGAGCCCATAAAGCTTTGCTGCCTGTACGTCCAGCTGCGCGCGAGTCATACTGCGATCATTCTCATTTGTAAAAGCGTGTTCGATACCAGCCTCTTTCTTAAGTTCAGCAAATTCATTGGTTGTACAGACAAGCTGTGCGACTTTTCTTACAATGGCTTCAAATTCCTTGCCTGACGAGAGACGAGGCACAGGGGTTTCGAGAAAGTTAAACATGGTAACATTGGCACTCACTTTTTGTCTAATGAAATAATCTGCCACAAAGCTGTTGATAATTCCTGCAAGGTAGCAAAGCGTTTTGAGATTATCTAGTTTGACTATGGCGAGTGAGTGCCCGCATACATAACCTGGAGGAATTATTGCGGCAATAAATGTGCGATAGTTCGTTGAGCTTGCGATAAGACGGTATGCCATCCAGTATCGATCATGGTACCTTTTTTCCTCCTTCACATTAGAGATGACATCTTTTTCAAGTATGGAATATCGTGGTATCGGAGCTTCCTTCCACCGGTGAGTAAACTGTTCTATATTTTTTCCTTCTAACAGAGGGATTCCTAGTTTCCCTGTTTGAAAAAGATTACTGTCTCCAGTCATGTGGAATCCACTTTGCATCTGGACTTTCCAGATATTTTGAAAATCTTCTCCTAAAAGTGGATTCTTGAGGAGTTTTTTCACAAGTTCATAATCTTTAGGCGTTTTGATTTCCAGAATCCCCCACGCGTCAGGAGATGCCTTTTTGATGAACTCAACTTCCATAATGGTGGGATTGTGAATGGCATGGAGCAAGTCATCAAGGGAGTGTAAGAAGAATGCGCACGGGAATGAAGTCGTCTTACCTCCTTTTTCGAAAACCAGGAGAACAAACTTATAGCGTTGATCAATGTCATTAAAGATAAACTTTCTATTTTCAAAGCCAAATAATGATCGAATCTTTGATTTCTCGAATAGCATTGTCCTGAGGCCTTTGGCCCCGAGGTCGGTGTAAATACCGCTGGGGATAACATACCCTGTCAGCCCGCCTTCTTTGAGTAGCATATGAGCTCGTTCGGTGAAGAGTTTATAGAGATCTAAATCACCCGACACTTGTTTTCCCTTGACTTCTGCGCTTTGCCAGTGGTAGTTTTCGCGGAAGATGGTGGAATACAGCTCATAATTCGCTTGAGTCTCAAGCCACTGCTTCTTTAAGGCGGGACGTGTCTTGAACAGTTCCTCGATGCGTTTTTTAGCTTGCTGGGCAGGAAGCTTGCTAAACCCCGGATCATGTGGTTCGAAAAATTCCTGTGAGTCAGGTTTCCATTTTTCCCACGGCGGATTTCCTATAACCAAATCAAAGCCACCGGCTTCCGCAACAAGAGGAAAGTTTCGTTCTAATTTGAAGGCGTTTGGGATGTCTGGGTCCCAAATTAGCGAGTTGCGTTCAATTATATTCAAGTTAGGGAGAGTTTTTGGAGTCTCAATTGCCCGAAGGAAAAGATTCAAGCGAGTGAGGCGCACTGCTCGAGGGTCCATATCAACTCCATAAATGCAGTTTTCGAGCACTTTATCGAAGAAGTGAGTGATGCCTGTCTCACGGTCAACATCGAGCCGGGTTTGACTGGCTTTCTCCGAGTTATTGCGTTCGAATTGCTGATACCAGCTTCTGAATTCTTCAAAGGCTCGAACAAGGAATGTTCCGGACCCACAGGCAGGATCGATGATGCGTAATTTAAGCGCATCTGCAGGTGTTTTGCACTTCTTGAGAAGCTCTCCAACTGTGGAGCGAACAAGGTAGTCAACAAGAAATTCAGGAGTATAGTAAATACCACTTTGTTTGCGTTTGAATTGATCTTCTTCAAGCCCTTTTCTTTTAGCGGTGACTTTAAACGAAAGGTAGTTCTCATATGCATGGCCAAGTACGTCAGTAGTTATGGCATCGAAGCGATAATGCAATTTTGTCTTGGGATCAACGTAGAATGATTCAAGCACTGGAACGAAGTCCTCGTTCTTAATGCTCAACCTATCAACACGATGTTGGTCAAAGAGCGTGCTATCATACTTCTTATGCATCTTAAGGAAGAAGTCACACAGGCCATCGCTGTAAAATTGAATTCGTTTATCTCCTTCTTTCCAAGCATCAAAAACATTTTTCAAACGTCGTTCGGGATCTCCGCCATTATCTTCTAACATTCGACAAAAAATAATGCGGTCTAGGATGGTTTGAACACAAGAATCAATCTCTTTTTCCATATCTTGGCCAGTGTCAAATTTGGGCAAGTTTTGATCCTTGATTGCCCGCCCGAGAATCTTGCGCGCATTCAGTAGCTGTTCAGTGAGTAAATCTTCAATATCCGCACTTTCTTTCCATTTCTTGTGTTTCTTAGCATATTCATCAAGGGCGTTTCCTCCTTGCTCACGCGAAAAGAGTAGAAGCCATGCTAAGTATTCGGGGTTTGCTATACACCCACTGAGATTGAACTCAAAAAGTTCGGCATACTGTGGTTGATCAAAATAATCTGAGTTGAAAATGCGCCAACGAGTAAAATTGGTCAGAATGACCCAACGGATACCGCTGTTCTTGCCGTAATCAAGCGCTTGTTTGATGTGGTCAGGATTCTCAAGCTTCTCAGAAAATCGTTTGGCCTCCAGATAGAAAGAGGCACGCAATTCTCCAAGCTTTTTGAATGAGTAGTCAACACGAGTTGTCTTGGTTGCGCTTTTGATGCGTTTCTGGGGCGTGACTTCGCTGCTGAGCCACTTCCATCCGAGTGCTTCAAAAAGTGGCCGGATGAAGTCTTCCGTGCGTTTTTCACTCTCTTCATCGCGATGAGGCAGAGCAGTGTATTGTTTCAAAAGTTCGACAATTACCTCTTTTATATCTTTTCCCATCACCTGCCGCTATCCAAGATGAAGTTTAAATAGATATCTCTGCTCGTTTGTATAGTATTCACATCAACAATCATTCCGGTGTCATCGAATACTTCACGCTCTACCCATTCGTGCGTTTTCTCATACGCTAAAACAGGCAAAAGATTTATATGCTAACAACAACCATTAGTTGTTGTATGGAGTTAAAGGCTGATTTGGGCAGGTGCGGTTTGAATTCGTATGAGTCTGCCGCGTATGTCGCGTTGGTGAGGAACGGCATGTGCACTGCTCATGTGCTGTCAAAGGAGTCTGGTGTGCCGTATGGCAAGATTTATCCTGTGCTGGCGAGTTTGGAGAACAAGGGTTTTGTGAAGCTGTTTGCAGGGATGCCGAAGCGGTTCATGGCGGTGGAGCCGAAGATTGTCGTTGGCCAGACAATTGCCGCAAAAGAAAAGGAACTTTCTGCGTTCAAGCAGCAGGCGCATCAGTTGGTGAAGACGTTGGGCGCGTTCGCTGAGCGTAAGCAGGATGAAACTGCTGATACTATTCGCGTGATTGAAGGGTACAAGAATTATCTGAATCTGTCGATTGCTTTGCACCAGCAGGCAAGGCAGGAATGGTTAAGCATCACAGAGCTCACCATTCATAAGGAGCATTTTGATGCCACGAAGGCGTGTATTAAGCGGGGAGTGAGTGTTCGCTTGTTGACGTACAAGGAAGAACAGCAGAAGAAAAATATTGATTTGTGGAGGAAAATCGGAGCGAAAATAAAGTTTGTTGAGTACACTCCTGCCCAGTTCAGCATTATTGACGGCAAACAGGTAACGATTCGCATCACAGGCGAAGAAAAATACATTGCCTTGTGGATTCAGAACCAGTCCCTTGCGCAGAGCATGAAGAATTATTTCGGGATTTTGTGGGAAAAATCCTGAATTCGCTCCGCTCATTCAAGGATTTTGAATTAAATTGTTTCACCAGAATTTTGCTGAATGAGCGCCTCAGGCGCGAATTCGCAAAATTCATAGGCACTCTTCAGGAGTGGTATCGCAATCAAATTCATACTTTCAAGGATATATTTTTGTCTGTCACAATGCTTATATAGGTAGGCGTGATTTGATTTTCAGGGTTGTTGAGATGCTCGCCGCGGGTTTCTCGACGGTAAATCGTTATGTGTGGTACGTGTGGGGCGAAAAAGGAGGATGAATAATGCAAGCGACAACGTCTTTTACAAAAGTGATCAAACGGGATGGAAGAACGGCGGATTTTGATGCCGAGAAAATTACAAATGCGATTTTTCGCGCAGCGCAGAGTGTTGGGGGCACGGACAGGGAGCTTGCAAAGTCGTTGACGCAAAAAGTTGTTGAATTGTTGGAAAAGAAGCTGGCAGGAAAAGATCCGAATGTTGAAGAGGTTCAGGATGCTGTGGAGAAAGTGTTGATTGAGAATGGCCATGCCAAGACTGCAAAGACATATATTTTGTATCGCGAGAATCATAAGCAGATGCGCGAGAGCAGAAGCGCGATTCTGGAAGGAAAGACGACTTCGCTGAAAGTGTCAACAAATGCGTTGACTGTGCTGAAAGAGAGGTATTTGAAGCGGGATTTGAATGGCAACATTACAGAAACGCCTGAGCAGTTGTGCAGGCGTGTGGCTCAGAATCTTGCTGAGGCTGACAAATTGTATGGCCAGAATGCTCAAGAAACTGAAGACAGGTTTTATCACATGTTGGCAGGCATGGAGTTTTTGCCGAATAGTCCGACGTTGATGAATGCAGGCAACGTGTTGCAGCAGCTTTCCGCGTGTTTTGTGCTTCCTGTTGAGGACTCGATGACTGGAATTTTTGACGCGGTGAAGTGGGCCGCGCTTATTCACCAGACGGGAGGCGGGACAGGGTTTGCGTTTAGCCGGTTGCGGCCGAGGAATGATGTGGTGAAGTCAACTCGTGGCGTGAGCTCCGGGCCGGTGTCGTTCATGAAGGTGTTTGATTCTGCGACTGAGGCGATCAAGCAGGGTGGCAAGCGTCGCGGCGCGAACATGGGCATTCTCCGGGTTGATCATCCTGACGTGCTTGAGTTTATTACGATGAAGGAGGACAACAAGACGTTGTTGAACTTTAACATTTCGGTTGCAGTGACAGACAAGTTCATGCAGGCGTTGGAGAAGGATGGCGAGTATGAGATGGTGAATCCGCGGCATGGTGAGGTGGTGAAGAAAATTCCTGCCCGTCACGTGTGGGATTTGATTATTTTGGAGGCGTGGAAAACTGGCGATCCTGGTGTGGTGTTTATTGACAGGATTAACAACAGCAGGGCGAATCCGACGCCGTTTTTGGGCCAGATAGAGAGTACCAATCCGTGCGGTGAACAGCCATTGTTGCCGTTTGAGGCGTGCAATTTGGGCAGTGTGAATCTGGCGAAGTTTTACAAGGAAGGGTCAGTGGACTGGGAGCGGTTGAAGGGTGCAGTTCATGACTGCATTCACTTTTTGGACAACGTGATCGACATGAACAGGTATCCGTTGCCGCAGATTGATCACATTTGCAAGACAAACAGGCGTATTGGCTTGGGTGTGATGGGTTTTGCTGATTTGCTGTTTGCGCTGAAGGTGCGGTATGACAGCGAGGAGGGTGTGGAGTGGGGGCGTAAGGTCATGCAGTTTATTTCTGCTGAGGCAGATAAGGCGAGCATGGAGCTGGCCAAGGTTCGCGGTCCATTCCCGAACTTTGAAAAAAGCATTTACGGCACAGGTACGCCCATCAGGAACTGTACGCGGACAACTATAGCGCCGACAGGGACGATTAGCATGATTGCTGATTGTTCAAGTGGGATTGAGCCGTTGTTTGCGCTGGTCTTCCATAAGGTCGTGATGGATGGCAAGGAGTTGTTGTACATCAACGAGTCGTTTGAGAAGATCGCGCGTGATCGCGGCTTCTATACCGAGGAGTTGATGAAGCGTATCGCGAACAAGGGGACGATTCAGGACATTCCTGAAATTCCGCAGGACGTGAAGGATGTGTTTCGCGTGAGTTATGACATTTCGCCGTATTGGCACGTGCGCATGCAGGGCGCATTCCAGGAATTCACAGACAATGCAGTCAGCAAGACTGTAAACTTCCCGAATTATGCCACGACGAAGGACGTTGAAGAAGTGTACTGGCTTGCGTGGAAGCTTGGATGCAAGGGTGTTACAGTGTACAGGGATGGGAGCAAGGACGTGCAGGTGTTGAACGTGAATCTGGAAGAGAAGAAACAGAAAGTCCAGAAGAAGGAGGTTGCGGAAGCAACCAAGGAGGACAGCTGTCCTGAGTGCAAGACTAAAATGCACTTTCAGGAGGGTTGTGCTATGTGCCCGAACTGCGGATATTCCTTGTGCAGTGTAGGATGAGCATTTCGACAAAGACTGGTGATTTTGGAGAAACTAGTTTTGCGAATGGCGAGCGCGTGTCAAAAGACGATATTCGTATTGAGACGTATGGCACGCTTGATGAGCTTAATTCTATTATTGGCGTGACGCTTACGTTCGTGTATGATGAGTGGGCGCGCGCGATTTTGACGAGGATTCAGAATGACTTGTTTACGCTTGGTGCGGAGTTGGCGAGCTTGTCTCCCAAGACTGAGGAATTGAAGCTTCAGTTGCCGAAGGTGACTCCTCAGCACGTGATTGACCTGGAGCGTGACATTGCTGACTTGGAGGAGAAGCTTCCTGTGCAGAAAACATTCATTCTTCCGAACGGCACTCCAGCAAGCTGTTTTTTGCACTATACGAGAACAGTGTGCCGCAGGTCAGAACGGTTGACTGTGGCGATTTCCAGGCACTTTCACGTAAATCCTCAGGTGTTGCGGTACTTGAACCGCGTGTCTGACCTGCTGTATCTTCTCGCTCGCTGGGCAAACAAGGAAGTCAAGGAACAACAGCCGATTTACAAGTATTTTGAGAAGAAATGAATTTTTGCGAGTTCACTTCGTTCACTCAGCAAAAATTCTGTGAAGAAAATTTCCAAAACACGATGTACTGCTTAATTGCCATGTAACTTCTTCATCGATTTGTCATGGAGTTTGTTGAGTAGGAGTTGTGCGAGTATTGCTCCAACAAATGCCATGAGCATGTCTTGTTGTGCGTCCCAGATGTCTCCTTGGATGCCAAGCCATTGCATGCCTGCTTCTGGGTAGAAGACAATCACCATCCACCATTCGATGAATTCGTAGAATGCGCTGATGGCAAGGCAGATGCTGGTGACGAGGAAGAACAGGAATTTTCCGCGTTTGATGTCAAACTTCCGCAGGAGGAGTTCTCGCGCTATCATGGCTGGCACAAATCCTTGCATGAAGTGTCCGACGCGGTCAAAATAGTTGCGTGCAAGTCCGAATTCGTCTCTGAGCCAGTTGAATGCAGGCATGTCTGCGTACGTGTATTTGGCGCCGAGCGCAAGTACAGTGAAATGGATAGCGACCAGAACGTATACCATGTTGGAAAACCTGCATTTTCGGAAGGTGAGCGCTAACACCGCGACTCCCACTACGCCAAAGAAGATCTCAAATACCCATGTGGTGAAGTCCAATGGGGAGAGTAGAGACCAGAGCCCGACAAGCGTGCAGTATGCCACTAAGATAATGATGGGCTTGCGGCTGTGCACGTGCATGAGTAGACCGTAGTTGCCCTGATATTTATTTTAGTATCCCGAATTTTTGCTGAACGAGGACGAAGTCCGAGTTCGCAAAAATTCTTCAGCAATCTTTATAAATGCCGTGTGCCTTGTGCTTGGTATGGCTAAGCTTCGTAAGTTTGTTGCGTATAGGCGTACGGATCGGTTGAAGCGCGCGTATACGAGGTATTCGAAGTACAAGAAATACTGTTATGTTCGTGCCAGGCCTGTGTGCAAGATTGCGCGTTTTGATTTGGGTGAGTTGAACAAGTCGTTTCCGCACGTGTTGCATTTGGTGACCAAGAGTACGTTGCAGATTCGTGACAACGCTCTTGAGTCTGCCCGTACGAGTGCTACGCGTTGGATGGAAAAAACGCTTGGCAAGACTGGCTGGAATCTGAAAGTGCGCGTGTATCCTCATCATATTTTGCGTGAGAACCCGTTGGCGTCTGGTGCTGGTGCTGACCGTATGAGTACTGGTATGGCGCATAATTATGGCAAGCCGATGGGTATTGCGGCGCAGGTGCACGCAGGGAATCCCCTGTTGACTGTGTCTGTTGACAGCGAAAATGTTCCTGCTGCACGGCAGGCGTTGAAGAGAGCAATGTATAAGGTGCCGTGTACGTGTTCGATTGTTGCTGAAAAAGCGCAATAGCAATAGAGAGCGCAATAGAGAATAGAGCGATAGCGAAAGAGGTGATGTTGATGCCAAAGGCAAAGAAAAGTACGAAGCCGTCTGTTGACGTGCGCGGAATTCGTGAAGCTGAGGATGCAGTGCGCGACTTGAAGAATTGGGTGTTTGTGTTTGCGAAGGAGTATGATCTTCCAGAAGAAGCTGTGAAAATGCTTCACGCAAAGGTGCACGAGGTCGCTGAGAGGATTCGTGTGATTTCGTGCAGGTAAATGGCTGAACTGAACGAGTACGTGAAGCGTGCGCGAGAGAGGGGCACGTCTCTTCGGCAGATCGTTCAGGCGTTGCGCCATGCAGGATATGGGAGAGAGCAAATTCATTCCTTGATTCATCCGTCTGAGCCGTTTCTTCTTGTGTTGGTTTTTTTGGGACTGCTTGCCTTGCACACACTGGCGGTGTTGCTGGTGATGGTGGTGGGGAGTGTGTTGGGCGGTGTGGCTGCGCTGTTGGTGCTTGCAGGCGTTGCGGTGGTGGCGGGTTTTCTGTCCATGAAGGCATTGATTGATCTGGACGTGTCTGAATGGTATGATGCTGCAGTGGGCGCGATTGCTCCTGTGCAGGGCGTGTTCCTGATGGTGTTTTCGTTTTCTGCGCTTGACGTCTTGTATGATTTTTCAGTAAAGCTTCTTACTGCAGGCTCGTTTGCTCCAGGATTTGCGCAGGTGATCAACCCGCCGCCTTCGCCATTAGTTGCAGGCGTGCTGTATTACATCCTGGTGAACGTGTGGGTTGTTCCGCACCTGATCAGGGGAAGGGACAAGTTGCCTATGGCATTGTATCTTCTGGTGCCGCTGCAGTTGGCGCTTGCACTTTTTCTGGGTGGCATGCTGGGGGATTTTATTGTGCAGTCTTTTCGATGAGCGTGCCTGAGCGTTGCGCACAATAGAAGCTGACGTGTTCTCCGAAAAAAATCGCAAGGAGGATTTTGTTGAGTGGGCGTTCGCCGCGCAGCATGAGTTCGGTGATGTCTATTTTTTTGGCTTTTGCTTCTTCTTTGAGCGTGTTCATTCCTTGTTCCACGATTGGGGAATCGGTCTGGTCCCGCAGGAGGATGATGTGGCTGTTGCGGGGGAGCGCGTGTATTTCGGCGTGGCTGATTTCAGGAAAGACGTTTGCGAACGCCTGCTGGCGTGCGATTCTGTTGAATGATTCCTTGATGTGCCATGCCGCACTTGACAACTGGTGTCCTGCGTAAATCAGTGGAGTTTTTGAGCCGATGTTGTGTGCGAGTGCTTCCGCGCGGTCTTTCACTTGTGCTTTGGAGAGCATGGTGATGGCTATCTCGATGTCTTCAACTGTTGTGTTGATTAACTGGTTGTTGGCAAGGATGGTAAGTACAGGAAGGAGGAGGTGGCTGATGGACCAGTGTGGGAAGTGTCCTGCAGGGAGGGTGAAGGAGGGAATGTTGTGCTGTTGTGCGAACCTGAGCAGTTGTCCGCCTGATGTGATGGCAACTGCGCGGGCTTTGCGTTTGATGGCGTGTTCGCCGCATCGGATGATTTCAGGCGTATTGCCTGTATAAGAGATGAGAAAGACAAGGGTTGATTGGTCAACGAATGCAGGAAGGTGGTCTGTCTTATTGACTGCAAGTGGCGCAGAGCAGTCAAGGTTGTGGATGATGTCTCCCACAGTGCCGCTGGAGCCCATGCCGCAGATGATGATGGCGCCGGGTTTTTGTTTGAGTCTGATGTCCCTGCAGATTTTTTTAGCGTCTGCGAGTTGTTGGGGGAAAGCGCTGATGAGGTTGAGGTAGTCCATGCCGTGCGGGTGTCTGCTACTACCTTTTATTGTTTTCGCGCCTGTAGTTTCACCAACTGCAGTTTGATAGTGTTGCGTACAGCTCTGGCAGAGAATTTTATTAACAAGCGGCCTGTGTCTGTGAACGTCGTGGTGTCCAAGGAGGGATCGGTGAGGTCCTTGTTGGAATATATTGCTGACTTTCACGCGTCTCGCGAGCAAAAGGCTTATGAACATGGGGATCACTCAACTCTGTAGAGGTGATTCATGGGACGAAAGTCAACGCCGGCTGGCGAGTGTGAAGACGACAAGTTGCTCAATTGGATAGATGTGTTGCGCCGGTCTTCTGTTGCACGCTCTGTTCTGGTGCAGCACAAGCGTGACGCGGATGTTTTGAAGTCATTGCACGTTCAGCACGTGTTTTACGAGCAGGAGCCTGACTTCAAAGTAATCGACGGATTGACTAACGCTGGCCGCGAGTGCCTGTTGATTTACGATGCCACTCGTCCGGGAAATGTGGCGTGCGCGCGTATGCGTGCAAAGCTGGAACGCCGTGGAGTCAAGGTGAGCACGCGCATGCGGAAGATTCTGTTCACGGCTGGTTGCAAGGAACTTGGTGGTTTTTTGAAATACGTGTATCAGGTGTTGGGAAGCGAGCGAAAGCAGGCGGGAATGAATGTGTGAACCAAATTCCCGAGTTCACATTCGCTCACTCAGGGAATTTGTAAGAAATAGAGAGCTTTGACAAATTTCATGGTTATTCAAAGTTCTCAATACATTTATAACGGGCCACGTTTTTTTACAAATTCTCGTGTGAGCGCGCAGCGCGAACTCGAGAATTTGCGGCAGTACCAAAGCGGCCAAATGGGTTGGCTTCAGGTGGCGACAATCGAGGATTGTGAACTTTCCTTCGCTGTCGCTCGGAAATAGCCAGTGGGTTAGTCCCTTCGCAGGTTCGAATCCTGTCTGCCGCACTTATTATTGAGAACTTTGAATAACCCCTCCCGTTGGTCGGGGTTTTCAAAGTTCTCTGGTGGACGAATCTTCATTCATAAAGTATAGAGA
>JACQMZ010000071.1 GCA_016203345.1 Candidatus Woesearchaeota archaeon
ACACTGGTCTTTCCCCTGTGAGTTGCAGGAACAATGAAGTTTTTTGTGGCATAGAATAGTGAAGATTATCGCAAGTATATAAATTACTCCTTTGAAAGCATGTTTTTTTGGACATTTAATTTTTCTCCTTTAGGAAGTCGTCAATGTACTGCATGACGCGTTCCAATTGCTTGACATTGATCGACACCTGCGCTCCATAATTAGTGTGCTTCACTAAAAGCAAGCCTTCGCTTTTTAGCGCAGAGATCATATCTTTAACTTGTCCTACTACGTGTGCTGGAAATCCGGTATGAAGATGCTCCATGGCGGTGTGCGAATGTTGGAATTTTCCATGGCGGGAAAGCTTGTGCAATATCTTGCCTTTGATGGTCTCGTCAGTCCAGTTCATTAATCGGCAGGACAATCGAGTCTTTATGTGTCTTCTCCACAGAATTCCGAAAAGTTTACGGTTTCATCGAAAGATTTCCGGCGATCAGAGAATCAAACTCTAAGTATACAATTACTTTGCTCTGTACTGCAACCTATTGTGTGCCAGAAGTCCTTGAATCAGATAGATGCAGTTGGCGATTTCTTGCGCTCGCGCACGTTCAAATGCCCTGCGCATGGCAGCGTTTGGTTCTTGGGCTGCGGTGAGGAGTCCGTTGGTTGTATGTTCGAGTTGTTGGCACAGGTTGCCGTATGCTGTTGTAAAAGCAGTGTGTCCATCTGCTGCAGCGCCTGCGGCTGCCGTGTATGCTGCGCGCAAGTGCGGAGGAAGTGTTGCACGATCAACCGCTGTGTCATACCCTTGGATTGTGTCAATTCCGCTCAATGTGCGGAGTGGTTCTTGCAGGGTATCCAGCACTCCCTGGACTGCGCGTTGGATATTTCGTGGGCGTTGTCTGGCTGTGAGGATTTGCTGTAATTCATCTTCGATGTTGCGGAGGAAGTGAATAACTGAGTTGAGTGCTGGCTCCACTCGTTTTTTGACGTCAGGGTATTCGATGCCTTTTGCGGTTTCTTCCACCCATCGTTCTCCTTTGCGCTGGAAGGCTTCACCGATAGAGTCGAAGAATCCTCTGCCATGTCCTGCTGCTGCCGCGCCGGGTGTCTCCTCGAGTGCCCCGCTTAAATTATACAGTATGGCGAGGACGAGGAGGAATGTGGCGAAGTTGGCAAACGTGCTGAGCACGCTTAGTGTTTGTGTGAGTGTGACCAGGAATGTTGCGCCTTGTTCTGCTGTGATGTCTGGCGCGCGCGTGATGAATTCTCGCATTCCTTCTGAGGCGGCGGTGAATTCAGCCCATCCTGCAAGTATGCGCAGCAGCCAGATGGCGATGACGAGGAAGACAATGCGCACCCAGTACATGTTCTTGTCGCGGACTTCGAGCGCAAATGCGAGCCAGAGGGCGAGCAGGACTGGGACAAATACCATGGCGAACGCCACAAACGTTCCGTACATGACAACGATGGTGAGTAGTAATGATGTGGGGAAGAATGCTGAGCTGAGGATGGAGATGGCGAGCGATACAACGAGTTGAGCACGCTTGCTCATGATAGTTCCGCCGGCAAAACCGCGGGCGCCTGCAAGCCAGTGCCGCATGAGTTCATAGACAACAACGAACGTCACAATCGCCAGCGTGAACCGCGCAAATGCGACAAATGTCGTGAACGGATTGGCTGATTCTGTGATCCATCCGAGGGCGAACAGCCAGACTATGGTTTCCCAGACTTGTTTTACGACAGATTCTTCTGCTGCGTAGGCAACATTGACCATGATGCCCAGCATGACAACCAGTAAGAGAACTTCGCTAAACCTCTTTTGCATAGGGCACTCTGTCGTACTCTATTATATAAAACTTTTGCCCGCAAACTTTCCGGTGTGCACGTAAACTTTCCGGTTTTTTCTCCCAAACGCACTTAAAGGATTTTTTCTGCTAAACGCTTGGAAAGGTCAGCCAGCATTTGGAGAGGAGGTCTGGCGCCTTTCCATCTTATGGAAGGCTATCTCAACAACACAACGTATGTTGCCGCGCATCAGGGTACTGGTCAGAGAATATTCCATTACGAAGATGGTTTAGTTTGCATCGCATCACGTGAAGATTCTAGTGCGAGGGTAACTTCAGGCTTTGAACAATTGGACAGGCTTTTGCCGCCAGGAGATATGATAACGACCGCCCGGCAAGGGAAGGTGTCGCTAAAAACTGCTCTTAGGGGGCGCAGGGTGCGTACTGCAGGAGAGCTTGAAGCGGCTGACCGTGAGCTTGCCATTTTCGAGTCGCGCGTGAGCCGCCTGAGGCAACGAGTGGAGAATCCTTTCTCAATCCCATTCCGTGAGGGAAACTATCAGTTTGGATTCATGCTGGAGAACAGGGTGGCAGTGTTGTACGGTCCTGATACTGAGTTCGAGCACCGTGCCTTGATTCCGCGTGAATATTACGGCAATTGGCTTGCGCCGCTTAGCAAACGGAAGAACCGTGAGAATTTGAAATACTACAACGCGGTTGTCGACGCATTGAGGGCTAAAGATGATGTGGAAGAGATGGTCAGGGGGTATGTACGATATGGAAGTCGATAGATTTATAAAACTAAAAGTATTATTTTATTTAATGCAATATTTAACTGTAATGGCTCGAACAAGAAGGGTTGGTGGGTCCTTGATGGTCACGATTCCCAAAGACGTAGTGGACCTGGCAGGTGTACATCCAGATGATTATGTAGAACTACATCTGCGTAAGGTGAAAAAGTCGTATCGAGGAATTTTGAAATGCATTGGTTCGCTAAGAAAGGAGGAAAAACTTGACGTTCACGAAGACTATTCTTGATGCGTCGGCGTGGATAGAATACTTCGACGATTCCGTGCTGGCTGACCAGATCGAACATCACTTGATGAATTCATCATGCGTGACGTTGTCAATCACAGTGGCGGAAGTAGTGGCAAAAATACTAAAGACTCAACACTCACCAGACGAGCCAATCACGGCAATGCGCACTCTGAGTGCAGTCCTTCCAGTTGATGAAGAATTATCTATCGCTGCTGCGCGAATTTATGTTGAAAGAAGAAAAAGTCATTCAAAGTTTGCGTTAAGTGATGCATTCCTTGTTGCGCTTGCCAGGCGATTATCTGCACGAATTGTAACAAAAGACAATGATTTTGCAGGACTGAAAGAAGCAATCGTGATGAAAAAAATTTAGAGAGCTTTGAATAACCCGTTATATTGTGCGGATTCAAAGC
>JACQMZ010000073.1 GCA_016203345.1 Candidatus Woesearchaeota archaeon
AATAGTGAAAATTTCTGAGCGTCTCAAAAACCACCATCATTGAAATCTAGCTCCAAAAGCATCAGTGGTAATGTAGGAATGGTGGTTTTCGAGAATTCGTACTCACAGGAAAGCTAAACAGGCACCATAGTGTGTACTTTCCACACATATCATTGAAAATCAACGTCTGTATGTTTTCTGTATGGCGCTCACAGAATTAGAAGAACTCATTGCGTGTGTTGAGCACAGAGTGTATGTGTGCAGTTCTGCCCATTGGGGGTGTTATATAACACCAGAGGGCAGGCGCGTGTATGAGCGCATGTGTGAGTTTGCGAACAAGGCGCTTATTGACATTCCAGTCATGCAGGTGAGTGCAGAACAACCGCTTGACGAATCTGCAAAAATCACGCCTGCCAGCCAACCGCCGTACGAGCATGCTGAACAGGGAAAGTGCGGGTAGTTCTGTGCCACTGAAAACTTGCACTCTGATTAATCAGCATATTTCACGTCAACTTCTTCACTCGCTTTCGTGATTCCTTGTCCTTCGCGTGTCCATCCTTTGAATTGTTCTGGAGTGCAGTCTCTCATCTGTTCTTTGGCCACTCGTCTGCAACAGCACGCAAATTCTGTTCCCTTGCCGACTCGTCGGGATATTTCTCGCACAGCAAGGAAGTAGTTCGTGCACGGTTCGCGGTTGAAAATCGTGGCAAATCGTGACTTTTCCCTGCATTCCTTTGGTGTTCTGGCATCGATAAGTTCTGTGCTGAATATATGGGAGCGTGAGGGTGCAGGAACCGCCACCTTGGCGCATTGAGCAAGGCAGTCGGATTGCGGCGCCGATTTCAGGACAGCCGGCTCTGGTTGCTTTTTGACAAGAATTTTTGTTGGCCGTTGCGCAGGTTGGATGACTGATGGTGGTACGATGGGTTTGGGTGGTGCAGTCATTACTGGTGGCGCAGCTGGTGGCGTGCACGTGCAGGGCATGGATGGAAACGATAGTTGTGGAATTGTTCCCGTGTGTGCAATCATGGCTGCCTTAGTTTGGGCAAACGCTTCAGGCAGGTCTTTGGTGCGGAACAATTGTTCTGCAAGGATTCTGAGGAATGTGGGGTGTGATGATTCTTGTGAGCGCGTTGACGCGATGACTGTTGCGTCTTTGATAGCGTCTGTTAGCCATTCCGCTCCGCTCGATTGCGCAATGAGGGTTCGTGTGCAGGTCGGTATGGTGTTAATCAATTCCTTGATGTCGCGGGAGGGAACGCATTCTTCTCCCATCATGACGCACCAGTCCACCAGTATTGGCTCGCCGACAACACGGTGCCCGTCAGGAACGTCGCGGTGGTGTCTGGCAAGGTCTGCGCACTCAGATTTGTGCCGGACTTTACCTTCAACTATGCATCCGGAATAATCCTTTTGTTGCACGGCAGACCATGGTTTGCCGCGAAATTGTGTGGTGCGCTTGAGCGTGCCATCCCACTGTTCGATCTCTGCTTCCCAGATGCCGACTGCTTCTGCAGCCAGCGATACCAGGATGTTGTCGTCGCAGGATGTGTTTGAGAGCACGCGTGCGACAGTGCTGAGACTGGTTTTGGAGAAAGGAAGGCGTGCGATCTGTTGTCCCATCACGTCCAACTCTTCACCTACAATCGCGTGCGTGTTGTACCCTTGCGCCCACAACACGCGCCCTAACTGATTATGGTCTGAGCCGTAAGTTGGGCCGTGGATGAACACTGCCACATTTTCTGCGCTGACGGCGAACGACAATACGACAAGCCAAACAATCGCTGCACTTTTCATAGCAACCCCAGGAACGTGAACACGCGTTCCCACCAGCGTGGTTGTCCGACGTACACGAGTTCTGCGTTGTCCATGTGTTCTGGCTGCCAGTTGCCGCCGGAAACGCGGACAAAACCATCTTGATGCACAAACACGTACCTGTTGCTGTGGGCGAATTGCCTGCCTGGCTGGTCGTCGATCCAGAAGTACCAGACAGGATCTTCGAATGTCAACGTTTCGCGGTGCGTTTCTTTCGCTGTGAAAACAGGCGCTGGCCAACGGTACACGGTGAGCGTATTCTTGTTGGGGCTGTTCTCCACAACGTCAGTTAACACTATGGTTGTTGCGTCTGCTCGCGACAACCCGTATACGGTTGGAACAAGTAATACTAGTGCTATAATGAGCCAGCGCATGCGCGTGTTGATGAACCGTGCCACTTAATCGTTTGTAACACTAAAACGTACCGGTAAGTGCGAACAATTAACTGAGTGGAGTCCTGTGTAATAAATTATGATCAAACAAAACTTGGGAAAACTGGACCGCATCTTCCGGTTTGTGCTCGGCCTCTGGTGGCTCGGTCCTTTAGCGCCGCACTTCTGGTCGCCGTGGGCAAACGTAGCAATCTTCATCATCGCGTGGATTGCGCTGATCGAAAGCTTCATCGGCTGGTGCGGGCTGCATGATATGCTTGGAATAAATAATAGAAATCAGTAATAAAAAACCAATAAGAATTTTCACGAATGAGCGAATGCGAATTCCGAAAATTCAGGGCGCCACTCCCAGCAGTGTTCCTATCACGTATCCGACAAGCGCGGCAGTCAGTCCTATCAATAACATTTCCGTGCCTGACCGTTTCCAGTCGCCGATGGTGAGTTTTGCTTTGATGCTTCCGCCTACAAACAGGAAGAGCGCAGAGAGCAACACTGATGTCAGCATTGCGTTGAGTCCTGTGGTGACAAAGAAAGGAAACAAGGGGATGAACGATCCTATGACGCTTGAGCCGCCGACGATGAAGCCGCTCTTGAGCGGGTGCTCGTACTCGTCAGGAAAGAGTCGTAATTCTTCTGCCATCATGGTTTCCAGCCAGACTTTTTTTTCGCTGGTGATTTTCTTGACACTGTCTTTCAGGAGTTTTCCTCTGAATCCTTTGTTGTAAAAGATTGCTTTGATTTCTTCTTTTTCGAGGCGGGGAACGTTTTCAATTTCTTTTTCTTCGCGCTGTACCATGGACTGGTAGAAGTCCCGTGCTGCTTTGGTTGACGTGTACGCGACTGCGCCCATGGATATGCTTTCTGCAAATGTTGCTGCCAGTCCTGAAATCAAAATAATCCGTTGTTCAGTGGTGGCAGCAGCAACGCCCAACACGACGCCGAGCACGTTGACGAGCCCGTCTTGTCCTCCGAGGATTGTCTCGCGGAGAATTTTTCCATTTTTGGTTACTTCCTTTACTGCTTCAACCATACGGATACCACCACATTCTTTTTTCTTTTCCCGTGTGAACCATTACCGTTTTTGCTTTGAGGCATTGCATGAGTTTGGACTCGGTGTTTCTCAGCCCGCTGTTTTTGACTCCGCCACAGTACTCGCCGCCAGGCAGGGGAAGCGCCGTGTCATTGATCCACACCATGCCGACGTGTGCGTTGATTGCGAGCTGTTGCGCGTGTTCAACGTCTGCGCTCCAAATGCTCATTCCAAGGCCGTACGTTCCTGCGTTGATGATTCGGAGTGCGTCGTGCGCGGTTTTGATTTTGTGAAGCGTGAGGACTGGTCCAAAGATTTCTTCGTGGCAGATGCGCATGATGTCAGTGATGTTTGCCAACACAGTGGGCTCAAACCAAAATCCTGGCCTATCAATTTTCTTTCCTCCACACAAGACTTTTGCGCCTTTTCGTGTGGCATCTGACACGAGCCGTTCAACTTTTTTCAGTTGCTCCGCATTAACGAGCGGCCTGATTTCCTTATCCATCTTGAGCGCGCGTACTTTTTGCACGATCTGTTGAACTGCTTCGTCGTATATTTTTGCTTCGATGAACACGTGTTCCGACGCAACACAGCATTGTCCCATGTTCGTTAATGCACCCCACACGACTCCGCTTGTTGAAAGTTCAAGGTCCGAGTCTGCGCAGATGATCGCGGCATCCTTGCCTCCGAGTTCAAGGGCAAGTGGTTTGATGCCTGCGTTTTTCACAATCCATTCTCCACTTGACACGCTGCCGGTGAAAAACAGTTTGTCAACAGAGGACTTTACGAGTGTTTGTCCAATGCGGGCATCGCCGATCAGCGTGTGAAACACGCCTTTGGGAAGCACACGCTGAAGAATGTCGTCAATCTTTTTGCCAATGAGCACTGCGCTTTCTGAGGGTTTGTACACCACAGTGTTTCCCGCAAGCATGGCCGGTACTACTGTCCAGAAGGTGAGGCTGAGAGGATAATTCCATGGCGTAATGAGCCCGATGACGCCGTGCGGTTCGAACTGAACACTCGCAGTGGTCTGCGGATAAACCTCTGCATTGAGCGGAAACGGCAGGTCGTGAACGTTTTTGACGCGGGCACAATAATAGGAAATGGTTTCTGATGCGTCTAAGAGTTCAAGTTCTGCTTCGATTTTTGGCTTGCCGATTTCCTGCATGAGAATGGACGCGATTTCCGTGCTGTTTTTTCTGAGCTCATTGCGCACCTGCAAAAGAAGCCCGATGCGTTTGTCGACGCCAAGAGCTGCCCATTGGTGTTGTGTCTCACGGGCGCGGTTAACTGCACGCTCAACATCTGCGCCAGCACAACACTGCGTCTGTGCAATGACCGTGCCATCTGCAGGATTTATGCTTTTGATGATCATGATGCCATTGTAGAAAGTGCCCTATTTAATATTTATCCGAATTTCGCGATCCGAAAGTTAGATTTCGCTTAAATCACGCGCAAGTGATTCGCGAAATCGGTCGAGTTCTTCGCGAGTGTATGTGTAATCAACCAAATCACGTGGATTGAGTAGGTATGCTGTTAAGTCCGCCAATGGGAAAGCCGCTTGATACGAACCTCCCAGTTTTTCTTTTAGTCCGGGCATGAATTGAATAGCATACGCATAGCATCGAAACAGTTCTGCCCCTCTATAAACGACTTCGTCAGGCACATCCCGTGGCATCCTCCATCCTGAGTTAAGCACATCAGGAGAGTTGCGCAAATGGGCACGGAGTCCGTCTTCTCCGTATCTTGGCTGAATCGTTGGGCCGCCTGGTTGAAACATTCCTTGCCAACAGGACGTTCCGCGCAGGACCAGATCTGTCCGCATCGCATACGCTACCGCGTCGGCTAAGCTTGCCACCTCATCCTCTGTCAATGTTGAAAACTCAGGCAACACTCGTGGTGCGAATTGCAGCAGTTCACGAAGTACTGCGCTGTTCTTTCGGCACTCTTCTGGCATCTGAAGTCTGACAAGGTTGTCCAGGGAGCGAATACCAACTTGAATAGACATGACGTGGGGAAGCAGGGAATGGTTTAAAAGGATTCATGTTTTACCTAGACTTTCGCGGTTTCTCTTATAAAGACATCTTCGA
>JACQMZ010000076.1 GCA_016203345.1 Candidatus Woesearchaeota archaeon
CGCCTTTGAGTCCTTGCAAAAAGACAAGGGGATTCCTTTTTCCTTCACGTCCCTTGCAACACACGTTGCATACTTGCACTGGATTTGACGCAGTTTATTCAAATTGTGGAAAATACCTGGCACGCACAGACAGATGGTGCTCCAGAACAAGCTTTCCTTGACATCAGCAAGATTCTGCACCCCATTAGCGTTCTGGTATGACTCCTGCACTTGCTGCTCAATCGATTGTCCTGTTACTCCTTGCAAAACATCTTCTGTGCCTAAAGACAACACTTTTTGCGCAGACTCACACCACGGCACACCACCACCAAGAGCACCAAAGACCTGCTCAGTTCTCACAAGTGGTCCACCACCGCCTGTTTCTGGAATTGCAAGCCGACACGTCGCGAACAAACAAAACTTTTCAAGAAAGCTGAATAAGCCTGGCGCCTCACCTGTCACACCCCCAACTGCTGATTGGTACAACTCATTTATAGGTCCTGACACCTTTGTACAAAGAGTAGAGCCTGTCGCTGCAGCAGTCTGTCCTAACCCAGTAAACAAGGGAATCTTCGTCAAAATTTGGGCAAGCCCTGCCAGCGTAAGAATCACGCTGTCAACAGCAGACACAACACTATTAATCGTACTCTTTATCGTACAAATCTTGCTTGCCAAGTCCAGTATCTTATCCACCGTCCCAATCCAGTCTCCCAGCGCTTCTGCTTTCTTAATCGCATCCTCAACTTCGTCGTCAACGTTTTTCGCTAACTCGCCCAAGGGAAAGTTGTAGAATTCGAGAGTTATCGAAACATTCTCTCTTTCTGGATTTGTTGTGAAGAAGTCTCCAACTCTGGTGTGAATGTTGATGGGGCAGTTCAAGTCCACTTGGTTGACTGTTACATCGGCAGGCCCAACTGCGAGTTTTATCACCGGATCCTTCCTTCCAATGCCGTTGTTCAGGATTCCAATGTCTGTCACAAACCCGTCAGTCACTGCATTTCCTGTACACAACGAAGGATCAGGAAGTGTGGTAATCACCGGCTCAGCGTTCTTGTTCGTCGAACTCAACCGGATCTGGCAAAATACAGGGTGCGGCGCAACGCTCACGGTGCTCCTGTCAATCAAGGACGGACTGCATCGGGGAACGTCAACCTTCCAATAGTTCGGGTTTGGATCGTCTTTGATCGCAAACACAGGCATGGTAAAGTTTAACCTGACAAAATTGCCAGCCAAGTCCAAGAAGTCAAAGTTCAGAGTTGCATTATACGGTCCCGAGGTCTGCACTTGAGACGTGAACACGCACGTCAGCGTCTTGTTGCCTTCGCACGTTGTCTTCACCAGTCCGCCGCCAAGCTCCGTGAAATTGCCAACCGCCTCGTCAATACCACTTCCTGTAGCAGTCACTTCAACAGTATCGCCAACAATCGTCACATTGCCCAGCTCTGCGCCGCCAGTGTGCTGGATCCTCAACTTCAGTTTCGGGTTCACGTCCGGCGGATCCAAATCAACATCTATTTCGAGTTCTAGAGTGTTTGTTAATTCGTTACCTAAGTCGTCAGTAGTCTCCACCACAGCCACTTTCCTGACACCGCTTGATTTCGGCGCAATGTTCCAAAAGCACCGCCACAAGTCTCCACCCAACGGCGTGCAGAGATTCGCCCGAGGACTCCCCAATCCAAACGCGCGCAAGTCCAGCGATGTTTTCGCACTCTTCATCCCAATACCCGGCTCCTTGAAATCAACAGTAATCGTGCCGTTCACGCCAAGCACAGGCTTGCCATCCCTTTCAGCACGCGTCTTGATGTCAGTCGGCGTGGGACCAACATCATCCACCAACAAACTGCAACCCAACTCCTTATTCCCCGCAGTATTTCCAATCTGATCTATAGCAGTCACCACAACTTTGCAGTTGCCAGGCACTGAAACCGGCACTCCCCGCCACGCGTACCTGTCGCCAGTCACGTCATCAAACCGCTTCACAGGAAACGCTGGCGCGATCGCTGTAAAATCCGCAGTCACAGAATCAGGAACAACATCGTCATTGCCGGCAATTGTCACGATCGCATCAACCAACCGAGTCTGGCCAGCCCTCAAGTGCGTCAGCGTAAAACCCTCCTGATCTGACAACACCACTGAAGTTGGCGAAGGCGCGCTCTTATCAATCGTCAACGGCTGGCACACAGGCGCGCTCACCAATCCAGAAACGTCAAACGCCTTTGCGCAAATCTCAGTCCGCTCGAACGCAGACTGCGTCTGCTTTGTAAACGCGAACACGTTCTCCTTCCTGCACGACTTGTCCGCAGGATCAGACTGCAATACTTTGCCGTTCGCAATAAACTGGATTTCCTTCAGCCCAGAACACGTACCAGGATCGCCAGGGTCAAACGCAAAATCAACCGCCTTGTACGAAAACTGCACAGGACCTTCAGACACGACCTGAGGATTAATCGTGAAAAACTCAATCTTTGGAGAAATGGAATCAGTAAGAATGGTTACAGACTTGCGCAACACCTCCTCATTCTCGTCAGTAAACAACGCCACCTTATACTCTTCCTTTCCAAAAAACCCTTCCAGAGACGAGTTATAACTGCACTTGTACACCGCGCCCTGCTTCTCGCACTTGTCAAACAAAAAAATCAGTTCATCAATCCCTGCACGAATCTGGTCAGGAGTAACATCCCCCTTCTCCAGCGTTGAAGGCAATGACGCCAGCACCACAAGCTCCAACACATCATCACGGCCAACAACCCCATTCAGTCCCTTCTTGCCAGAGAATTTCTGGATGGAAAGTTCTTGAGCAATCGTGATCGGCATGAACATGATCAACAAAGACATGAACACAGACCAGAATACGCGACTCCCTGCCATGTTAAGTTTAAATAATCCACACGCTTTTTTGAGTACCATGACGGAAAGAGAGAAATTCGAGAAATTCTGGCAAGAATTGTGCATATTGAGAAAAGACTCTGACTTTGTCAAAGCGGTTCGCGAATTCATACGGATAACAACCTCTTGAATTGATCATAGTTGATCACGATAGCTTTAAATAATGAATCATCTTCATTTCCCACCATGACACGCAAGCAAAGGATTGAAAAGTTTCTCGCTGAACTCCGCATATTGCAACAAAATCCAGATTTTATCAGAGCAGTTCGTGAATTCATACGGAAAACAACCTCTTAAGGTTTTCATAGCCAATAAATTCTGGATTTCTCAACTTTTGCACCCCATTCACAATAAGGTATGCTTTCCTGGCGAGTTCTGATCTCAACGTAGACTCGTCTTCTGAAACTACGACATCAAGATTATTAATCGAGGCCGCTGCCACGATCAAAAAGTCCGATTCAATTTCGTCCTTTGATTTTGTGCCGCCCAACTCTCTGTAGACAGTAAAATAATTCAGCGCGGTTTCTGCAATTTTAACTGTTTCAGGTAGCTGGTGGTCTTTCACCAATAAATCATAAAGTTCTAAAAGTCGTATTCGCAAATTATGATCACCAAGCAATTTTAGTTTCGAAGTACTCCGTAATTCCCTGCGAATGAGCGGACAACCATAGAGAACTATATGGGGACTACGAAGCATTAATGAAATGTGCAGTTCATGATGCACATCCATCAATAGTTCTCCGTAAATGTTCGTGTCCAGAATTACTCTTTTCATTTCCTCACAATCCCCGGCTCCAGTTGTTCCCTGACCTCTTTTGAATATTCTGCTATCCTGCCCAGCTGTTCAAGGTCTTCGATCTTGCGTCTTGATTCAGGCAGGATGTCAATGCCAAACCCAATCGTTTTGAACTGCAACGTGTTGCCAGCGTCAAGCATCGCGCCAGTCACGTTCCACTCGAACTCAGCGCCGCCCACAGGCAACGGAGTCTTGTGATCAAACACGAGCGGCTTGTCAGGCACGTTAAAACACTTTCTGCCGCCAATCGGACCACCACCGCTCTGACAGCGTTTCTGCTTTGGAAAAATAATCGGCGGCTTGGCATACTTGAACCCAAAAATCTTCACCTTATACTGCCCGGGAATCATCTGAATGTCTGTGTTGAACCCCGTGTCCTTCTCAAACACGCCGCCCTTAATCTGGGCAAACGCTGTAAACGGCTCCTCGAAAATAGTCGAGTTGCGCTCCAGCAGGAAAATCGTTTCCTCATCAAACTCCTGCTTCACTGGATTCTCCACATCCAGCTCCCAATCAATTCCCTTCTTCAGCAAATACTTTTCCAGCTCAAAATCCATCAAGCGGTACGGCTCAAGCACGACAGAGATATTCTGCTGTTCATCAGTCCTCGCGTTGAACGGCACAATCGTCGGATGATAATTCTCTTTTTCAATGCTGACAAACCCGCCCAAACAAGGAGGGAACGGACTCTCCAATGCCCCCTTCACCGTCAGACCGATCGGGCACGCTTCCCTGCCACACGTGTAGCCAATGGTTGCTTGGTCAACTGGTTTACTGGTGCTACCGTCAATCACGGTCACCCTATTCGGTCCAGCGAACCGCTTGTCCAAATCACACAACATGCTCCTCTTCGGAATCTTGAACTGCGTGAGAGGCTCAAACAAACTCGGCATAGGCTCATTATTCCGCATGTTCGCCTCAAGCATGAACTGAAACGTGTAGCCATCGCCCTTAAACGCAAACGGCGCCTCAACCTCCACCATCACCGGAAAACTCACGTCATACGCGAAATTATACCGTTGCATGCCGAAAATAAACCCAAACGTACTGCTCATGCTTTCTGCCTGGCAAATCTGGCCATTGCAGTTCAAATCAAAATACGGCTTCCACCAGTCCAAATAATGAAAGCGCACCTCAAGCCCTGGATGCGTCGTGTTCAGCGGAATAATCATGCCGCGATTGTACAAAATCTCGTACAAGTCCTTGTCTTTCACCACGCCGCCAGTCGGCGCCCTGATATACCGGTGATTAGCCGTGCCCATCACCTGCAACAGGGGAATATAACTCGCCAGCACCTGACGAATCCTGCGCTCAACATCAAACTTCACCCAAATCTGGCCAATGCCAAACTCAATATCAAGCTCAGACACTGGCGGCATCATCTTGCTGTCCGCCCTGCTGAACGCATCAACTAACTGCCGCAAGTCCCGCTCAAGATAACGATGCTCTGCCTGAAAATTCGTCAACACCGCGGCAATGTTGTAAATCTCGCGAAAATTAAAATCCAGCTCGGCAACAAACTGGTTCACGCTAAACACCTGATTTGCCCGCGTCACGCGCAACGGAAAATCAACCTTCACATACACTGCTTCCTTTGTCACCGTCGTCTCAACTTTCGGCTTGTCCAATTCATCCACCACAAATCCCGGCACGCTCCTGAACTTGTTCGTGCACTGCTGCAAACGCTCAGCAACAAAATCATCCACCTGCCCCTCAATAGAAAGCCCAGGACCACGCTCCAACGGCAACCGCTTGCTGTCAAACTCGCACGAGCCAATACACTCGTTCTTATCCTTCAAATAAAACCAGTACGGAAGCACCAGCGACGACAAAGGCGCAAACTGCACACCCTCCCCCTCAGTCGGCTCAATAGGGTTAAACCTCAGCCCACTGGAGTCCAGATAGCCACCACCCGCGCCAATCTGAATAAACGCCTGCTTAGCCAAATCAACTGCACACGTGTTCACCATCTGCGAAATCGGCTCCAGTTCAGAAGGCAAAGATACCACCCGCGGCCGCTCACGCTCCAACGGCGCCGCCTCACGCGACTGCACCAAATACATGACCACACCTGCAGACAACAGTAGAATAATACCTATAATCATGAAAACAGTGACTTGGGCCTTTTTCATACGAATTTTCCGAGTTCGCAAGTTCACTCAGGAAAATTCCTGAATAAACCTGAGTGAAACAACGTGTACGGC
Organism: Candidatus Woesearchaeota archaeon; assembly: GCA_016203345.1. Taxonomy (GTDB): domain Archaea; phylum Nanobdellota; class Nanobdellia; order Woesearchaeales; family ARS49; genus JACQIC01. The sequence goes on from JACQMZ010000076.1 coordinate 5,866, forward strand.
AGGTATATAAAATCTCCGAGTAAACTTTTGCAGTTCGCCTTTTGGCTCACAGCAAAAGTTTATTCAACTGAACCGCGATTACAATAGTTCCTTAGTGCGCGAAAGCGAACTCGGAAATACTGGCTCAATGGTACTTGTTTAGCTCTCCTGTGGGTACGAATTTTGCGAACTCCCTCGCTTGCGCTCGGTCGTTCAGCAAAATTCACAATATTTGTAAGTGAATTACTACGGGAGCTTTGTGACTACGTTAAGATAAGGTACTAA
>JACQMZ010000077.1 GCA_016203345.1 Candidatus Woesearchaeota archaeon
ATGCGAGGGACCGGATTCGAACCGGTGAAGGGACTAACCCACGGGATGTCTGTGGCGACACTGACCTCACAAAGACGAAGTCTTTGCCGCCGCTTAAGTCCCGCCCATTTGACCAGACTTTGGTACCCTCGCAACATCTCGAGTTCACTCGGCGCATTTTCGCAGGCCGATTATCGCCTCGCTCACACGAGATTTTGTAATGAAAGACTTCTCAGTTCTTAAATCTTACAAATTCCCAGTCGCTAAAAAAATTCGCATGTTGACACACATCCCCGCGTGCATTTCTTGGTCAGTTGAGCCTGAATGTTTTCAGGGAGCAGAATCCTCAACGCGTGCTCTGCTGTTGCGTTTGACTGCCACGCATTGCAAATCTTTTGCGAAACCAAATCTAAAACTCGCTTCTCGTCAGGTGAACGCTGAATCTGGCCTTCGCTTATGATCCTATAGACGTGAATCTTATTCCCTTGATTATCATAGGGAAATGTTTTTAGCAGCTGCCCGTTCTTTTCAACAAAATCGTAAAACTCGTCATTCCACGAATATCTCGCGGCGTAGCTCGGGCTGTACAGCGTGAGATCATTCTGAAGAGGAGACCCGATCACAAAAGGCGACGTCTTATTCAACGCGTGCACGATGGCAATGTCGCCCATAGTTAGCAGGGCAGGATCCAGCTTGGACACGATCCTTCGTTTGGACTGGGTATAATACTTCAGCGTCCAGTACTCCACGCCATCAACAAAGATTGTTGCATCCTTATCCACCTCTGACAGAAGGTACGGTCCAACATTACGCCACACCACGTACTGGTCATACGATTCGATCTTGTACACGGACCAGCCTGCGGCGCTCGCCACCAAACAAAGAAGGATCACTGCAGGCACACGTTTATCGACGTACGGCTTTAGCGCGTACACGCCACTGCTGACTATAATGGCGGCAAATGGCAGGCCAAGGAGGAAATGCCTGGGAAACTTTCTACCTTGAAGCATCACCACAAACAAAAACACGAAGCACAACGTCAAATGAAGAGCAGAATTTCGGTCGCGCTTCATCAACAGAATAATTGTTGCGACAGGAAACCCGACGAGAACAAGCGGCGACAGTCCATCAAACAAAACAGATAGACCGTAATACCATGGCACTGCTGTTCCCATGCTCTGATTAAACACCCAGTACAATATTCCATACCCGACGTATACGACATTTGTCATGCTAAATTCATAAGAAAACAAAAGCACTGCCACTCCCGCAGTTGCCCCACGCAGTGCTGAAACAATTGAGCGAATTACTGCCTTTCGTCCTGAAAAAAGTGCACTTATCGCCCGAAACCCCCAATATATGCTCAAAATCATCCAAGAATTGTGCTTTGAGATCACTGCCAATCCTGCACTCAGCCCACCTGCGTATTCAAACCACTTGCTATTCGTCTGATACTTGTACGCGTACTCAAACAGGCAGATGCTTGCCAACGAAAAAAACACCAATACATTGTCTGGATGAGCATCCCGATTGCTCAAGACCAGCAAAGGCATCACGGCGGCGATAGCTCCTGCTCCTACTGCAACAGCGCGCCCGTAATGCACGCGCGCAAGAAAGTAAACAGCGAACACTGAGAGCCCGCCAAACACTGCGCCATACATGCGAATGCCTGATTCGGCATGACCAAAGACAGAGACAAACGCGCTGACAATCCACGCAGACAACGGTGGAAGAATCCCGCCCCAACGCTCCCACGGCGAAATGCCCCTCACCGTCACATCAAGAACGCTGTCATACAAGTCTGCTTCATCGCCATTCAACGCAGGTGCGCCTACACCAACCACCCGAAAGAGAAATGCACCTATTACGAGCGCCAGCACCACAAGCCAATCGTTTCGTGACATGCTCGCACTGTAGTTTGGGAAATGTTTAAATATGTACTTGCCCCGTTGAAGAACATGAAAGCACTTCTCGTTTTTCCCACACCAAAAAGAGAAGAAGTCTACTTCAACACACTTCCCCCTCTGGGCATGCTCACCATAGCATCATACCTGGAATCCAAGAGTATACCAACGGACGTTGTGGATTGCCATGTCACGCGAAAAATGAAGAATTTTGCAGACTACGACGTCATCTGTTTTTCAGTCAACGTAGCAAACGTGGAAAATACTGTTGAGTATATCAAAGAAATCCGCGCCTTGGGTGGCAACCGCAAAATCATCATTGGAGGACCTCAGGACGCGCACCGCGCAGAATTCTGGGTGCGCGAGCACGGTGTGAATGCAGTCGTTATCGGCGAAGGAGAAATCATCATTCACAATTACCTGACTGCCGCAGATCCGCTTACCGTCAAAGGACTTGTTGTAAAAGATCCTCACGGCAAGATAGTCTTTACAGGACCTGCTCCCCTCGTCATGAAACTCGACACCCTTCCTTTTGCCGCGCTCGACAAAGTTCCAATACACAAATACAATTCCCCATTCAAGCAAGCATTTCCGATTTCGAGCATCATCACCTCGCGCGGGTGCCCCTCACAATGCACGTTCTGCTTCCACAACCCTGTCTGGCGCCAACGAAGCGCAAAAAACGTAGTGGACGAAATGGAATGGCAGCACAAGAAACTCGGAGTGAACGAGTTCTGGGTTGCCGACGACAACTTCACGCTCAACCGCCAACGCGCATGGGACATATGCGAAGACATCATCAAACGCGGGTTAAACATCAAGCTGCAATGCAAGAACGGCATCCGCGTGGACAAAGTGGACTACGAGCTGCTCAAAAAAATGAAAGAAGCAGGGGTGTGGCTTGTGTCTGTTGCGCCAGAAAGCGGAAATCCTGAAACACTCATCCGCGTAAAAAAAGACTTCACGCTTGAACGGGTAGACCAAGTGGTGAAATGGTGCAAAGAGCTTGACATCAAAACTGTCGCGCTGTTCATCATCGGACTTCCGTGGGAAACACCAAAGGACATCTACGACACCCTAGAGTTTGCCCGCAAACTCAACGCAGATTTTGTCCAGTTCGCGCGTTACACCCCCATCGAAGGTACGCCGTTATACGAAGAAGTCAAAGACCGTCTCGTGGGAGAATTCAACGATGTCGCCATCCATGCAGGCACCCTCAACTACAACGCGCCACACATTTCTGCCGAAGAAATGGGCGCGTTTTACAAAACAGCGTACCGGTCGTATTACTTGCGGCTGTCTAAAATATTCAACATTCTCCGCATGCTTTCGCTCAGAGACATCTTCTATTCCCTCAAGTACACGCTGGCAAGCGGGAACATGTGAAGATTTTCTGAATTCGCTTCGCTCATTCAAGAAAATCTGGGTTGCGAAAATCTTGGGGGGGGAATGAATTTAAGTGAATCTATACTCCTGTCGTTGTCATGCGCGCGCAACTCATCGTAGGCATTGACCCGGGAACGACTAGTGGCTATGTTGCTCTTGACACACGAGGCAACCTTGTCGCGAAAGAATCAGGCAAGGACATTCCATTTGAAGAAATGCTCAGGCGAGTGACGAATCAGGGCATAGTGCTCGTCGTGGCAACAGACAAGGCAAAAGTCCCGGACCTCGTGTACAGATTTGCCGCAAAGACCGGGGCAAAAATTTACGCGCCGCCGCAGGACATTCTTGTTTGTGAAAAAAAAGAGTTGACCGCGCATCTTACCCTCAAGGATGCGCACCAAATGGACGCTGCAGCATCCGCGCTTTCCGCATACGCGGCACACGCGTCCACCCTGAGCAAAATACAAGAGCAGTGCAGACTGCACAACGCTCTCAACCACTTCAACACCATTTGCGTCGCAGTAATCAAGAACGGCACAAATATAACAGACGCCATTCGCGCTGTGCTCACTCCGGCAACACCGCACATTGCTTCACCCAAGACAGCACAGGAGCGCGTGCAAGTGAGCAAAAAACCTGCCATTGACTGGAGCGCACATGTCAGAAAACTTGCGAATGCGCTTCAACGACACAAGAAAAAAATTTCGTTTCTTAAGAATAAACTGACTGGAGCACAAGACCCTGTACTTCGTGACAAGAAAATAAGTGACGCTTTACACTGGAAAGAAGAGCGTATCAAAGAACTTACCTGCCTTGTTCGTTCCACCACTATGCACGCGCATCATGCAAAAGATCAATTGACATTTGCACGAGAACTCCTCCTGTCTGACCTCGTATTCATGCCCCGGCTCAAACGATTAAGTCTTCCTGAACTTCAAAGGATTGTACACTACAAAGGAAACTGGGCATGGGTTTCCGAAGGACACCCCCTCCCTGAAAAAACAGTGCTTGCCGCGAAACTATGGAACGTGAAATTCTTGGTAGAAAAAGGAAGACTGAACGAGGAATTGGAATGGTATCCTGCAAGCGACGTAAAACATACAGTATTTCTTGACTTGGTGGGTGTTGAAAAGGCGCATTTGGAACATCTGAAGAATCCCTGCGTCATCGGTAAAATTATAAAGGATTACAAACAGGAACAACAGCAGAACACATGATACTCCCCACATACGTCATCGCCATTGCAATCGTAAAGTGTAATGCAAAATACCTGATCGGCAAGCGGATGGGTTGTCCTCCCGTTTATGATTGAGACGACGCCCAACAAGGCAGTGGTAAATGTTAAAGACCATTCTGAATTGATGTGGGTGACGAAGCGGGAGCTGACAGAGTACAGGGATTTGAGAATTTTTCTGACTGAGCTAGTAAAACAAGGATTACTGTAACTACATTAGCCGCTCACTTGAAGTACTTTTTTCCAGTCCTGTATTCTATCCCTTTCCAGAAATGCCAGAGTGCGTCCCGGCACTTGCCGCACATTGCAGAGCCGGAAGAACTGGCATGCATGACACAATTCGAGTCTGCATACCCATTAACCCTGTACCTATCATGGTGAGGGTTCAAGCCCAACAAATGCCCAGCTTCGTGCTTTGCAATTTGCGCCACATCGTATGTTTTTCCTGGCGGCACTGACATCACCACATAGCCAGCGCCAAAACTTCCCACACCACACGTGCTGTCAGATGCAAGCTTTGGACCAGTATTATCGCTATTGCATTTGCCGCGCAAATAATGCGGCACGATCACCACAACCCCGTGAGGAGACGGATCGTCCCTGTCAAACCGCCAGGAGACAAGAAACTCAGCCAAACGATTAAAGCGCAGTTTTGTCCTTTTCGAAGACAAGTGCACCATGTTGTCGATAGAGTCTGACTCGCATGAAACAATACTGAAATCAAGACCGAGCGAGTCAACAAGATCTGCCATACCATGCATTACAGGACCGACATGTTCTAGTGTACCTGCCGTGGGATAAACGACAACTCTCCTGTTCGTAATCCAGTCCGATCCCCTGTATTGAGTCCCACGCCGACCAGAGGCAGACATCTCATGATTGAATTCGTAAAAATACTGCTGCCATGCCTTCACAGAAGCACATGCCTCATCAAGCGATGCCACGTCAGCACTTTGCCACCTGCACTATTAAAGAATCATCCCTGCAAAATACACACAACCGAATTTCTGAGTTCGCGCTTCGCGCTCACTCCGGAAATTCGCAAACCTTTAAATAGCCCTCAGAGTTCTACTGGTCATCCCGTGTACTACAGACGTTATCTGTAGGAGGGCTTGCATGAACAAAGATGACGTCAAAAAAGCGCTTGCTGTGCTTAAGGCAAACGCGAAGAAGAGAAAATTTTCACAAAAGATAGACCTTATTGTCAATTTCAAGGAACTGGATCTCAAAAAACCAGAACAACAAGTAGACCTCTTTGTCCAGCTGCCCAAGCCGCGCGCAAAAAAATCAAAAATTTGCGCTTTTGTCGGACCAGAACTCGCAGAGCAAGCCAAGAACGCCATGGACACTGTCGTCCTGCACGACCAGTTCATCCAGTACGCCCAAAATCCAAAGCTAATAAAAAAGCTGGCGTCAGCGCATGATTTTTTCGTGGCGCAAGCCAACATCATGCCAGACGTGGCAAAAACCTTTGGCCGCATCCTCGGACCCCGCAACAAGATGCCCAATCCAAAAGCAGGATGCGTCGTGCCGCCAAACGCCAACCTCGCACCTGTAGCCGACAAGCTCAGAAGCACAGTACGCGTTCTTGCCAGAACACAACTCTCATTCAAGACCATTGTGGGAGATGAGCAAACATCTGAAGACGACATCGCCGACAATATTCTCGCCATCTACAGTGCCCTTGCACACCACCTCCCTCTTGAAGACAACAATATCAAAACAGTCCTCCTGAAGTACACCATGAGCGCGCCAGTCGCTATCGGAAAGGAGGAGAAGCCATGACCAAACCGAAAGCGCACGTGGCGCCCAAAAAGGTCGCGAGCGTTCAACAGCTCACCAAACTCCTGGGCGAGTACCCTGTCATCGGCGTTGTCAACATGGAAGGCATGCCAGCGCCGCAACTACAGCGCATGCGCCTACAACTCAAGGACAAGCTGCAGATATTCATGACTCGCAAAACACTCATGCTCCGAGCGCTTGACGGGGCAAAAAAGAAAAATCCCAAACTCGCAGAGCTTGCCCCTGTCATGAAAGGCATCCCTGCACTGCTTGTGACCAAAGAAAATCCCTTTTCCATCTACAAAATATTACAAAAGAGCAAAAGTCCGGCGGCCGCAAAAGCAGGACAAATCGCGCCGCGCGACCTCACCATACCCGCAGGACCAACCCCGTTTTCACCAGGCCCTGTCATCTCAGAATTTTCCCAGCTCGGCATCAAAACAGGAGTTGAGGGCGGCAAAGTTGCAGTCAAAGAGCCAAAAGTCGTCGTTCAGGAAGGAGAACAGATCAAGCCAAATGTCGCCAGCATGCTCACACGGCTCGGCATCGAGCCCATGGAAATCGGCATCGACGTCATCGCCCTCCTTGAAGGCGACACGCTATACAAGAAGGACGTGCTTGCCATTGATGAAAATGCATTCCTCGAGCAACTCCAGACAGCAGCCAGCTCCGCATTCAACCTCGCCATCGAAGCAAGCATTCCAACAAAAGACACCATTGAACACTTGCTGAGCACGTGCTTCCGCAATGCAAAAGCTGTTGCACTTGAAGCAAACATACCCGCAGATGCTGTCGTAGAAGAACTCCTTGCCAAAGGAGCCCGACAAGCCGAAGCATTGAAAGAACACATTCAAACTTAGGAGGTAAAACTATGGAATACGTCTATGCAGCGCTGCTTGTTCACAAAGCAGGCAAGAAGGTAGACGCGCCAACAGTCAAGAAAGTACTGGAAGCAGCAGGCGTCACGCCAGACGAAGCACGCATCAAAGCACTCATCGCTTCCCTGGAAGGAGTAAATATCGACGAAGCCGTCAAGAAAGCAGCCGTCGCACCAGTAGTTGCTGTTGCTGCCGCGCCATCCGACGCCAAAGCAGCACCAAAGAAGGAAGAAAAGAAATCAGCTGAAGAAGAAAAGAAAAGCGAAGAAGCTGCAGCAGCAGGGCTGAGCGCACTGTTTGGCTAAGTTTCTTTTCTTTATTGCAAAGTGAAAGTGGATGCAGGACAAAGATGTCTCAACGGCCATTGACGAGCAAAGGGGAAAAGTCAAAGCCCTTCGGGAACAGCTCCGACAGCTGGATAGTGTCTACTCTGAACACGAGCGGCAACGAACCGCACTTGGCAAACATATAGCCACGCTTCTCAACCAGACAAAACACCTCAGGGCAGAGCGCAATATGCTCACTGCACAGGTCAAGGAGAAAAAAGACCAGCGACAAAAGTTAAATGATGACATCAGACAAAAAGTGATGTACATCAAACAACTCAACGAACAAAAGAAAAACGTTGAGCACACCGCCGGCGAAAGCCCTGGACGACTCAGGCAACAAATAGAAATTCTTGATACAAAAATCCAAACAGAAGCCCTCCCCTTTGAAAAGGAAAAAGAACTCATGAAAAAAATCAAAGAGTTCAAAAAAAAACTCGACCATGCCGTCAAAGGCAGCCACGTCTGGGAAGAAGCACACACGCTCTCCAAGGAAATCGACCAACTCAAAGAAAAAGCCGACACGCTCCACCGCGACATTCAACAACAAGCTGAAGAAAGCCAGCGCAAGCATGAAAGCATCCTCGAAAGCTCGAAAAAAATTGATGAGCTTAAAAAAAATGAGCAAGAACTTGACACCAAACTGGACAACCTCAAAAAACAGCTCGATACGGCAGGAGGAAACCTTCAAACTGAGCTTTCAAAACTGTCAGAACTGACCGGCGAACAGGAAGAAATGAACAAGCAGGAGCTCAAACGACTTAAAGACGCTGAACATAAAGCCATTTCTGAACGGAAAAAGGACGTTGAGGACAAACTCAAACGAGGAGAGAAACTCACCACACAAGACTTGCTCGTGATGCAAGGTTAGGTACCACCGCGTTATAGCGTTCGTTATAGCGTTGAGAACTTTGAATAACCCCTCCCGTTGGTCGGGGGTTTCAAAGTTCTCTGGTGGACGGCCACATACGGACGAGCTGGTCATAGCACGTGTGTTGACGTTGCAGGCAATGTATAACTTATCAGATGAAGAGCTTGAATTTCAAGTTAATGATCGGTTGACCACTTGCTCATTCGCAGTATGGAAACCACCACGAGGCATCGTTGACAAAACGATGCAGCGGGCAGTCAGAGGGCACAAACTCAACGGAGGTCAGCATCAAAGAACGCTTCAAAGGAATTGCGTACAACCTCTACCAACTCGTCACG
>JACQMZ010000069.1 GCA_016203345.1 Candidatus Woesearchaeota archaeon
AGCATCACAAGATTTGCCATCTGGCCAAACGTCTATCAAACAGTCCAAGAACTACGCCCCCTGCCCTTGTTTGAGGTAGTTAATTCCGTTGGAGGAACATTCCTTGTGGGAATATCCATCATCACCCTTGGGTGGATCACTTTTCAGAACCAACCACTTCCCCGGAAAATAATTCTTGGCATCCTTCTTCTTTGGACCATAGGCATGATGTATGCGTCCACCAAAGGAGTCAGATTTCTCCTCCTTCTCGTACCGCCACTCTCGCTGGGATATGGCTTGTGCGCAGGAATGGCCCTCTCCCGGATCCGCCAGCGAACCACAGGACCAATAGCTGTACGCGTATGGCAAACACTTGCCGTCATTTCTGCATTCGCAGTCATCCTTGTTTCGCAACAAGTCCAAGGAGCATACAGCGTCGTCAGAGGAGACGAACCCTTCTATCACGCAGCATGGGACAACATTTTGAACACTATCCAGCAAAGCAGCCTCCCTGACGCGATCATTACTTCATGGTGGGATTATGGACACTTGTTCACGTACGGCGCCCGCAGGCCAGTGACAGCAGACGGAGGATCCCAACACAGGTCAGCCACGTACTGGACAGCACGATTCTTCACCACATCCAACGAAACTGAAGCCATGAACATACTCCGCATGCTCGACTGCGGCTCCAACCACGCGTATGACGTCCTTGAAAACACCACCCGAAACTCGCTTACTGCATACCGCATTCTTGAACAACTCCTGCCTGCCAACACCCACGACGCAACAGTCATCCTCCAAAAAGAAGGAATCGACCCCGCTGCCGTTCTCCCTCTCATCAAGTGCACGCCACCACAAGCATTTGTGATCGTCTCAGGAGACATGATCTTTAAGTCCGGAGCGTGGGGGCCATTCGGCATGTGGAACGTCACACGCGCACTAACAACACAACTCGCAAGCGGCAAGCCACCGCCTCAAGCAGTTGCAGACCTCGTCCAACACCTCAACTGGACAACAAAGGAAGCAGAGGAAGAGTACGAACGCATCGCTCAAACAGACAACATCAAGGAATACATCTCGCCCCTCATAAGCTATGACGAAACCATTGGCAACTGCATCAATGACAGCGAAGGGCTCTTATGCGCAAATGGCGTACGCTTCAATCTCGCCAACCGTACAGGCAAGCTGATTGCTGCAAATAAGCCAATCCCTGTTGTCGCGCCCTTGCCCGACGGCACACTTTCCGTAACTGGAGCAACAGGAGCAGAAACCGCATATGCCCTGCTTATTCCCATTGGAGACCGGTATGAAAGCATACTCGCAAGCAAACCGCTTGCCACAAGCATGTTTGCCAAACTCTACTTCTACCGCGGACTCGGGCTCAAACACTTCAAACTCCTCACCTGGAAACCCACACTTTCCCAAGGAGCAATTTTTGCGTATCGCGTGGACTGGACTGGAAATCAAACTACTCTTATCGACAACGCGTTTCCTGAATTCGGCGCTTCACGCCGCATTCAAGGAAAAGCGGGACAATAGGTGCATTCATCATGTTATCGTTCCCAGTTTTCTCGTGTGACCGCGCCGAAGGCAAGGGAACTCGAGAAAACTGTGTGGAAAAGTATTTAAACACATCCTTGCACAAGCTCCCAAACGGCGGTGTGTCATGATATCACGATTTACAACCTGGATTTCAAAACTCTTCTCCAACTTCTCACAAAAAAAAACCATGAAGCTCGGCATTTATGGCCCGCCTAACTCTGGCAAAACAACCCTTGCAAACAAAATCTGCCAAGACTGGCTTGGACAAAACCTGGGAAGCGTCTCACCCATCGCGCACGAAACACGCGAAGTCCAAATCAAGGAAAGCCTCAGCATCAAATCAAAAGACGGCCGCGAACTCGTGTTCAACCTCGTCGACACGCCCGGCATTGCCACCCGCATAGACTTTGAAGACTTCCTCAAAGCAGGAATGAGCGAAGGCAAAGCAAAAAAACGCGCGCGCGAAGCCACCAAAGGAGTCATCGATGCCATCAAATGGCTTGATGAAATGGACACCGTCCTGGTAGTCCTCGATGCCACATCAGACCCTTACTCCCAAGTAAACATCACCATCATCGGAAATCTCGCCGCACGAAACATTCCCGTGCTTGTGGTCGCCAACAAAACAGACCTGCGAAAGTCCAACTTGAAAAAAGTCCAAGCAGCATTCCCCCAATATGAAGTCATCGGCATTTCAGCCAAATACGGCAAAAACGTCGATGAATTGTACGAAACACTTTTCAAACTCGCCAACAGGTGAACAAAAGATGGTGACCTTACATTTTGTCCCGTACACGGACATCGAAGCACTCAGCAGTATAGGACGCATCAGGCACTTGCTCAACTTCGCGAAGCAAAACAAGATCGTCCTCCTCCAAGGCAGACTCCGCAAAGAAGAAGAAGCAGAACTCATCAAAGTCACCATGGAAGAAATCAACAAAGAATTCCGCGGCATCGAACTCGCAGTCATCAACCCCACACAAACAGCAGAAGACACGCTGTCCAAACTAAAGTACGACTTTCTCGGCATGATCTTGGGCGATCGCAGCGGGTTGACCATCATTGGACCGGCAAGCGTGGTCAAAGCCATCTCGAAAGACCCGCACAAGATAGAACTCTACACGCAAGAGGTCAAGCGCAAGCGGAGACGGTGAGAGGACTACGATGGGCACATGAAAATTATTGACGCGCACGTGCATACAAACTTCCGCCATCGGGGAGCAGCCGAATTTTCAAAGGAAAAGAAGATTCCCTTTTCATGGGACGACCTGCAACACCAGCTTGACCAGCACAACGTGGTTGGCGCAGTCATCATCACCACAGACCACGACGATCCCACACCAGGCGAAGCAGCATTGCTGACAAGCCAACGAAAACAGGACGCGCGCCTTTTTCCTGTGTGCAGCATACACCCAGATAATACGTCTCGTGCAGATGTGCACAAAGTTGAACAGCTTCTTCAAACAGGTAAACTCTTCGGGATTAAAATATTTCCCGGCTACCATCCTGTGTACCCAAGCGATAAACGGTACCACGCTTTTTACGAGCTTGCTGGAAAATACGAAGTGCCAGTCATCGTTCACACAGGCGACACGTTCGGCAGCCACCACCTTGTCAAATACGCCCACCCCCTTGACGTGGATGAAATCGCAGTCAAGTTTCCACAAACAACCTTCATCCTCGCCCACCTCGGCAACCCCTGGGTGCGGGACGCAGCAGAACTAGTGTACAAAAACGAAAACGTGTACGCAGACCTGTCTGCCTTCTGCCTGTCACACCCAGGCAGGCACGACCTCCAAAGGATCGTCCACGACATCACCTTCGCCCTCAATTATTCCGGACGCCCAGACAAATTCCTCTTCGGCACAGACTGGCCACTCGTCGGCATCGGCTCATACATAGACGTCATCAAGAAAGCAATCCCCCGAAAACACCACCAACAAGTATTTTTTGAGAATGCGAACAGGGTGTTTAAGATGGGGTTGTGAGCAGTCGCGACAAATCACCATTAATTTTCATAACGATCGGCGTGCTTTGGGCGTCTATTAAAAGCTTACTGTCGTTGAATCGGAAAGTTTGCGGACTGCACCGAAATTCTTACGGTAAAACCGCCAAAACGCTTTTGAATCGTTAAAAGAAAATAAGAAGTGCACTCGCGCGTGCACCTCGCCGGCGTGTGGTGAATCAGGCAAGCCGGCAGCTTGACCCGCTGCTGCCCGAGAGGGCGTCTGGGTTCAAATACCTTCCGCTCAAACTTTCAGAAAGTTTGATCAAATGCGCTCTGAGTTCAGTCGGCAGAAACATTTCATCCACTGCCTTTCTTCAAAAGGCAGAGTCGAGACTTTTCTGCCTCCTTCACTCAGTCGCGCAATACGCTGTAGTTCGGAGGGTTGGCATGCAGTGACAACCCTCCTTAAGTGCTTTGGATCCTAACCTTTTGCAAAGGTTAGGTTTGAATAGATTGCGGTCTCCCGCAAGATTGAAACTCCCAGCGCCGGCGACTTTTTCCTCAGCCCAGTTGTGAATGAGAGAGGCGAACTCTGCGACGCACTGGAAGCTGATAGAAACTCTTAAAAACCAACTCTCCCCCTTTTTGTGCATGCCACACCAATGCGTGAGATGCAGCACAATGTTTGAAGATGGCGCCACAGAAATCCTCAAAGGGTGCTCGTGCGGAGCGCGGTTATTCTTCTACATCAAGAAAGAAAAACTCGAACAGGCAACGAAGGACATACAAGTTTCGCTTGGTCCTGAACAAAAACAGCAAATCGAGCAGGATGTGTACGCCATGCTTGACGTTGAACAGCCAGACATCCCTGTCGTGCTGGATTTTGAAACCATCCGCATCCTTCAGCCTGGCAAATACGAGCTTGACCTTGTCCACCTCTTCAAAGGCGACCCTCTTATTTTCAAGCTGGCAGACGGCAAATATATGATAGACGTCGCTGAGACCTTTGCAAGGATGAAAAAGAAATGAAGACCGTACTGCGAATTTTTCGAGTTCCTTCGCCTTTGGCTCAGTCACACGAAAAATTCGGGTGAAATAATGGAGTAAAGAGAATAACTTCGTTCTTTTCCCCCGAATTTTGCTGAACGAAGGCACAAAGTGCCTGAGTTCGCAAAATTCGTAAGCGAAATATTTATATACTTGAGAGAGAATATCCATCGTATCATATTTAAAATGAGGTGAATCAAATGGATGAAAACAAGCTGTCCTTTGTTGTGCTTGGCGTTGTAGCCTTAATTGCGGTTATCGGACTCGCCCTTGTGCTTGGCGGTGGAAGCTCAGCCACTGGCAAAATCGTGACCATGGCAGGATGCGACTCCCCCTCAACACCAGTTCTCACAAGGCCAGGAGAAAATCCCAACTTCCTCCCCCAGTGGACCGAAGCAAAGTATACCTGTGACAAGGCATCAGGAGTAGACGACTACGGTTACGAAACTTGGTGTTGCACACCACCTGCAAACGTGCCTGTCAGCCAAAGGTACAAGGGTGTACCGATCTTAGGATACGATTAGAAATATTGTTCTTTCTTGATTTTTATCTTTCTTGATTTTTATTCTTCCTTGATTCATCGTCTTTTTTAGGCCTAAAATTTTCGGAGTGAGCCATGCGAACTCGAAAATTTTATCCTCTCAAATACTTCACCAGCTTCTCCGACGCGCTCAAGCGCGAATCATCTGACTTGTACGTCTGCTCCTTCTTCTGCCGTTCATAAATTTCCTGCCTGGCGGCTTCCACAAAATTCTCCTGATACTTGTTCAAATCGTTCTCCTGAATCACTTTTTCATAAAACAACGTGCTCAACCGCTTGTAAATCTCATCTGTCGACTTGTCGTGCAAACGCTGGTGGATCTGCTGAGGCGAAGGAACCTGCTCAACCTGCCCTTCCAACGTGGCAGAAACAGGAGTCTCCAGTTTCTCCTCCACAGTCTTCTGCTTCACGGAAGGCACGCGCACCCGCGACAACAGCACAACGTCACGCTCGCCAGCAGAAATTGACTGTTCGACATCTGCCTGGTCAAGCTCAAGCGTGTGCAACCTTTTTTTCAGCATATCCTGTTCCTCCTTCAGCTTCACTTTCAATTCCTGCAATGCCTTAAGCCTGTCCTGAGGAGACAACTTGTCCAACGATTCCCAATCTACTGCCATATTAGTAGAAAAAAGAACTGCCTTTATAGAGCTAGCGCTTCACGTCGTGCTTTGTAAACAAGCCCAACACACGGTAAAGCTCACACCCGTTCGCCGCATTCAGGTCAGACAGCAAAGACAATACTGACTTGACAGCAGCGCTATCAGCGTAATCCATTGGATCATTCCGAGTACGCAACCAGAAACTTGAAATGCACGACCTCAAGCGCCGCTTGCAACCATCCACATAAAAACGAAAATCGCGCACCAAATCATACGCCTCATCAGGATTGAACTCGTCTTGCACACATCCCGGACGTTTTCGGCCAATCATGTATACTTGCGGTTGACCTGTTGGCATGACGTCTACGTATTCTCTGTCGTTACAAAAACGGTCACCTGCAACAATCACGTCCGAACGCACCTTGATAATGGTCATGCCGCGATGATCACTGTGCAGCTTTTTAAAGCTGTTGTGTGGAGAATTTTCCGAGTCCGCTCGCCTATTGCTCGCTCACTCAGGAAAATTTACACATCGAATGAAGTGGGCAATCACTACGGGAGCATTGTGATGTGAATTTTGCTGAATGAGCGCCCGCAGGCGCGAATTCGCAAAATTCGTGTTCTCGAAAAACCTTGCGGCAAGCGAACGGAGACAGAAGCTAAACACGTACACGAAATAACAACCATTAAATACTACAAGGGGCATTGCGTACCATATGGAAAGAGGGGTACTGGCAGTAGTCATTCTTGTTGCAGTTGTTGGCACTGGGTTGTTGCTTTCTGATGCAAACACAGGACTTGTGCCTGCAGACCAGCCAGTCACCGGATCACCTGTCGTGAAAGAATGCGCGCTTCTTGATCCAGAATACCGAAACTGCGCCACACCAAACGGCGGATGCGATCCCGGATACCCGCTCTTCAAGCAATACTCCTTCAATGTCGAGGGAATACCCACGTGCTGTTGCGTGCCGCACGGATCAAATTATAAAGGATATCGAAGGGGAGATTCTTTGTACAGATAATAAGTTGTGCGTTATGGATGTTCTGTAATGACTGAATCAAACAGTTCGTGCGCCTGATCAAGAAATTCAGGTGACAAGCCTGACTGATTTGCGAGCACAAAGACTGGCCGAGACTGCGCTACTTTCAGAGTCTCTAACAAGTGCGCAACGTCATCACCACTGTGTTGTTGAAGTAGTGAAAGAAGATCATCCACAACCACAAACGCACCTGGCGCCCGTTCTGCAACCATCGCTACCTCGCTCAATATGTCAGTGTACACGCCATTCAGTTCTGCATGCAGAGGAGTACCCAGTCTCTTACTGCAACAGTCGACAAAAAACAGACGTTCAACATTCGAGTGCGGTGCAAGCATTGACTGCAGGTGCGGACTTGGCACACTTGCGCACACAACTACGCCTTTGCGTGGCAACGAAGACAAAAGCGCAACTACAACTTCTACGGGATTTTTATCATGAAGAACCAATTGCACACCAGCGTTCATAACTGTCTCAACGTCATTCACCTATAAGAATTTTCCGAACGATATGACTTCATTGTCAGCAAATCTTTTATACACAAAACACCTGTATGACGCATATGCCCAGCTATACTCCCAGTTATCCTGCGATGGACAAGCAAGCGCACGAACGCATCGAAGTCCAACCCATCACGGAAAAGCCAGACATAGAAAAGCCAATCTTTCCCATGTCAGAAATCGGACAAACATTTCCAGAACAAGACCCCACCGGACGATTCAAAAACGTCATTCAAACAGCACAAGCCGCGATTCGCGCAGGCGCAGGCACGCTCCAACTCATCATGATGACACCGCCAGAATCCGCCATTGGCGGCAGGTTCAAAGCATACGGCGCAGAAGTCAGAGAAGCGCTCAAGTCTGTCGCGAAAGCAAGCGAAGTCAAACTCCGCGGCATAGAAATGCCAACGTCCATGAACAACTTGTCAGGGTGGGATATGCAACGCAACAGGTTCAGCGAAGAAGTCCGCAAACGCTACATGGACGAAATCCGCGACGGCATACGATTCGCGGCAGAAGTCATGGACGGCGGAGGCATCGACATGGTATCGTGGGAATACCAGCGGGGAATCAATGACGCCAAATGGAACCAGAAAAAAGAAATAACATTGCCGTCAGGCAAGAAAGTGACATCCTCCTTATTTTCTGCGCCTGGCGAAATCGAAATCGTACAAGTCGTGGACACCACTACCGGACAAGTGTCGCAATACAGAAGAGCAGAAGTCATGTTTCTGCCAAAAAAGCCAGGCACAGACGAAGAACTCCCATTTAAGAGTGATGGCACGCCGAATTTGCAAGAGTGGACATGGAGGGATTTTGAGAAACTCGCAGAGCTCAAAATCGATCCAGACACGGGAAAAGTCTATGGAAAGGACAATGCTGAAAAACTCTACGTGCAAGAACAAATAAGCGCCCAGAAAAAAGCGTATCTTGGCCAACAAAGCCAATACTTGAGATACTATGAGCAAGCAGAGAAACAGATGAAGGCACTGCAAGATCAGCTCACAGGAGGTGTGGATCCAAGAACTAAAGAGCCCTTTTCTGACAAAGACAAGCAAGAGTTGAAAACACTCATCGATCGCGAAAAAACAGAAATCCAGCGCTGGAAAGAAGCCGCAGAAGGCAACGCTCAACAAGCCAAAGAGCTCGAGGAACGCGCGCGACGCATGGTGCCAGTCAAAGACTACGCCCTCAAGCGCAGCATGAATTCTTACGCCGAAGCAGGAGTCTGGGCGCACCAAGAAAGCGTAGTCAAAGGACAACTATTGCCGCACCCTATCCACGTCGGACCAGAACTCGGCTGGCCGCAATATTACGGATCACACCCAGACGAGTGGGTCGAACTCATCCGCGGCGCCCGCGGCAGAATGAAAGAATTACTCACCAAACCCTTCAGAACAGACTGGGACGGGAAAACACTTCTTGACATCAACGGCGAACCACTCAAGGACGACAAAGGAAAGGAAGTCAAACGCGCCAAATGGACACAAGAAGAATTCGACAAACTTCCCACTGAAATCCAACTCAAAGCAGACAATCCGTACTTCGTACCAGGACTGTCTGACGACCAAGCGGCAGAACATGCCCAGAAGCACATCAAGGGAATGTTCGACACGTCCCATATGGGCATGTTCCTGCAAAACTTCCGCCCAGACCTCCCCTGGGAGAAACGCGTAGAAGAATTCAACAAATGGTATTTGCAACAAATAGACAAAATCGCCGAAATCAACAAAAAAGAAGACATCATCGGCGGCATCCAAGCAGTCGACACGCAAACAGGAGCACACTCGCACCTCCCCCCAGGACAAGGCGTACTCCCAGTCGTCACCGCAGTACAAAGACTCAAGGAAAAAGGCAACCTCAAAGGATACATTGTTTCCGAAGGACATGAAGAAGAAAAGTTCGGCGAAGGCAGAATCCTCCTCAAAGCATGGGAAGCATTTGGCGCCCACCTCAACCGCGACTACTTCCCAGCCGGCGGGCCAGCACCACTCCAGTGGAGCAGAGGATTCTCCAACAACTACTTCGGACGCACATACTCACCGCTCTTCATGTTCGGCTCTTATTCTCCTTCGAATGAGTTCAAACTGTGGTCGGAAATACCCCTCGAGTGACGTTCCCGAGTTCGCAGGCTCACTCGGGAACGTCAGGGGAAACCATTAAATACGTGAACACTACGGTGTACCCATGCGAATGGTGATTAGTCTTTTTGTGATGGTGGCATTAGTAGGTGTTGTTGGGCTGGTGATTAATTCTACAGACACGTCAACAACAGCGCAGATAACAAGGCCGCACAGTCCTAGTTGTGCATGGCTCCATCCAGACGCTCCACCATGCGAGTTTGCAGAATACGGCTGTCCGGGAGAAGAAGGCCAGTACAAAGCCAAAACGTTCATGTTCAGACAAGAAACGCCAATATGCTGCTGCATACCGCAGTGGTAAAGAAAACATCAGCAGAGGAGAAATCGTGTGGTGTGGGGGATTTAACCTCTGCCAATGATGAACGTCAACATGGACGTTTGAGAATATATATTGGGAAAGTAGCTTTTAAAGGTAATGGACTAAAGGTTCAGAAACGAGGACTTTGTGCTTTCTTTTTTTAAGAAATAAGTGTGAGGAGGTTTATAAGCAACTCACATTCTCGTTTTCTTATGGTGGTCGTAAGTGAAAGGTCAATAGAACGGTTACTTATAGATGTTGCTCCTAAAGTGGAAAGATTAACAGGTTGGAAAACTCATCTTGATGCTCTTACAGTAAAGTTGGTGAGAAGAGATCAGGTGTGGGAACATGGAATAAAACCAAAATACAATATCTTAGGTATTGACACTGAAGCAAAAACTGAAAAAGGAAAGAAAGATCTTGGAATGATAAAAGTTCTTATGCCCTATGTTCTAGGGGGACTATATGAACCATTGACAGGTACAATGCTTATAGTTCCTGACAATGTAAGATTTGGCACAAACGAAAGTGGTCTTACTGTTACTTTAGGGCATGAGTTAGTTCACAGATGCCAATTTACAAATCACCCACGGTGGGCTGAAATGTATCCTACATTGGTAAGAAAAATTACAGGATCCAGCGCTTTTGATGACGATGAACATGAAGATAAGAGCTACATGAAGTATCTTCAAGCATACATGACTTTAGCGGAAGGAGATGCCTCTCATGTTGAAACACAACTGAAGAAAATGTTTTACCAAGATGCAAAGAATAAAACAGCTCATGTCTCAAATTTTATTGGCCTCCTTCTGTTTCTTCACAGTCTTGGCAATGCAGAGGATGGGTTCATAAAAAAATTAAAACAATATGAACAAGGAGAAAGAATTGTTGGAAGAGTATATGAAACTGAAGGACGAAAGGGAGTCAATGAGTTATACAACTTAGATGCAGGAGGTTTATATCAGAAATTTGGTTAAAATGGTTGCAGTTCAAGATGTAAGGGGAAATGGAATAAAAAATGAAGCCAATGCTCACACACAAGTACTTGAAGAAATAGTTAAAAGTCAACAACAACATAAAACGTTGACAAAAGTAAAGAGCGCCATTGGACAAAGTTATGATTTATTGGAAACGGCAGGAGCCGGATACTTAGCGGGTTATGTTATCAGTGGTGGTGATATGGATACGGCAACCCAATTCGCCGAATATGCAACAGTCTTATGGGCAGGTTTTAAGGTTGGAGTTGAATGGCCTCTCATTAAACTAGCAAGAAAGATTCATGTAAACATCGAAGAAAAAGTCAGTGAAGAGGTAAGAAATGCAGAGCAACTGGAAAGACGAGGACAATTGCATGTATACACGCCAGAAGAAGGATTAGATTTTACTCATCATAGTTCAAATTATGACAATCAAATTGAAAACAATGTACAGAGCAAATATTGGGGCAATTTTGAAAGTGCAACAAAACCAGTAAGAAGAACAATTAGAAATGCCATGTATGGCGCTTTTGGCATGTGGTTGGCTTCACTAATAGTTGACACAGAAGTTAATATTATTGACTTTGTTGGACCCAATCCAATTGAAAAAGGACTTGAACTCACTCATTACTTACTGGAAAACATAACACCGCTTCAACATCATGTTTCTTTAAATGCACATGAACATGTAGGAGATTTTAATCAAATGCAGATGGCCTATGTTGGTGCGGTTTGTGGGATAGTAGAAACTGCAAGACAATTTCTAATAGGGAATTATCAAAGACTTCGTGCCAAGCTGAAAGGAAGGTTGTAATCACTCTGTCGTTCCCTCTAGTTTTTCCTCAGTAACTTATATATACCCCACGAACACGTAACTGCACAGAAAGAGGTGCTGAGTGTGAAGGACGATACAATACCGCTGTTCTCCAACAATACAAAGGCAGTCTTGGGAGTTATGTCAGTAGTGCTTGTTCTCGCGAGTCTTGTTGTCTCGCAACAACCGCCACGTTCTCTTTTGGGACAAATCCCTCTTGCCCGCGACGTGCGCCCTATGCCCACTCAAATTTCTGACTCTTTTGTGCTCAGGCACATTGACATCGGAGACCCCATCGGCAGAGACCAGCCCACGCTCTCAGAAGCACACTTCAAGTCACTGCGGTCAGCGGACTTGCAAACAAACGAAGGAAAAACCCGCGTTCAACAATTCCTCATCCTCAGCAAACCAGGAGACTTTCAAGGAAGCACGCTCTTCTTTGGCAGGGACAATGACGGCCGCATAGGACACTTTCTCAAATTCGAGTCAAACGAGCCCATGTTTGAGTACGTCATGGCCTTTTCCGCAGGACTCAGAAGCGCCCTGCAGGACACCATTCTCGCTGATTTTATCGAAGTGTACCTGCCCTTTTTTGGCAGACCATTCGTGGTAGTCGACGCACAATACAACCAAAACACGAAAGTCCTCAGACTGAAAATGCTCGGGCCAGTAGGCAGCCTTCAGCTCGAGGATACGCTGGGCGACCAAAAATACAACCGAGGCGTCATGCTCAACGGCAACCGCCTTGACGCCGAAGTACGCATGCAAGGACAGTTCGCCAACAACAGGTTATCCCTTAGTGAAATCAGGTACAGGCCAAAAGCTCAAGGACACGACAGCGGAGACATTTTCGTCCCTCCACGCAACGGGCTTAAGACAAGACTCAAACATCCAGGAAGCCTGCTCAGCAACTCATTTGACATTGTCTACGGAGGACTCAGATCAGAAGCAGGACTTGCATTTGCAGGAGACACCCTTGCATTCACCGGCAAAGGACGCGATTATGACCTGACCTTTGTCAACAATCTCGGCCAGGCATACAAAATACCTCTTGTCACCACAGACCCGCAATTCAAATACGGCGACGACGACCAAGACCTTGTCTTCAAAGAAGGCAACAACCAAGCAGACTTTAACATAGACCGCGGCGACATATTCCTTCTCACCAGCAGGCAAGACATCGTGGGCACCACCACAGTCCTCAAATACAGAACAGTAACGTACGATCAGGGACGCATCGTGTTTGACGACCTCGCAGGCGGGGACCGAACCGTGAATTTTGACGCCACCACAGGACAAGGAACACTCGTGTCGGCAGGTACGGCATACGCAATCGTCGTGTCGCCCACTGCCCCACACCCCATAGTTGTTGACCAGAACGGCGACGGCGGCATCGACGGAGATGAAGCCCGCATCGTCCTCAAAAGCGGACAAATTCTCGACATTGGAGACAGCAACGTTATCGGCGGCAACCAAATAAACCTCCGCCTCACCACACCTGCCAGGTTCTTCGACGAACCCACAGGCGACGAAAGCATTAATTTTGTCATCACAAAGAACGCAGACGGACCAACCATAGAATTCCCTGACCCAGGAGCGCTTACTGTCAAACGCAGCGACCGCATTGACCGCGGACTGTCACGCTTCGGAGTCTCCATGACACGCGACGGCAAACGGACCCCTGCACAAGTCGTGTTCTCATTCCCCACCTCAGCCGGACGCGTGGCATTCAGCGACGGCACAGTACTCGTCACCCTCGAACGCGAAAAGTACCTCAAAAAGAAGCCAGCATGAAAATCCACGCCTTCCAATGCGTTGCGTGCCAACAACAGCATCCCACACAACTGCATCAGTGCACCTGCGGAGCACCACTTCGAGTTTTGTACACCAGCAAGCCGCGAGCGACATGGCAGCAAATCCGCAAACACCAAGCAGGCCACTGGAGATACGCGCCATTCCTTCCAGACGTTGCCCGCCGCATATCACTGGATGAAGGCCACACTCCTCTTGTCACAGACGGACGACTGCACTTCAAGCTTGAAGGGTGCAATCCGACAGGCAGTTTCAAAGACAGAGGAACAACAGTTGAAATTTCCCTTGCAAACAGGCCTGTCGTGTGCGCAACTACCGGCAACATGGGCGCCAGCGTCGCGGCATATTGCGCACAAGCAAAGCTTCCCTGCACCATCGTGCTCCCACGCAACACGCCGCTTCAAAAGAAAAAACAAATCAGCATCTACGGCGCACGCGTACACACTGTCCCAGGTCACTACACCCACGCCGTTGAGCAAGCCAGACACATTGCCGAACGCACGCAAGCATACCTCGCCGGCGACTACGCGCTCCGCAGAGAAGGAGAAAAAACAGTCGCGTATGAAATACTTGACCAACTTGACTACACGCCTGACCGAATTATATGTCCTATGGGCAACGGCACACTCGTCTCAGCTGTGTGGCAAGGACTGCTTGATTTCAAACGCGCAGGACTCATCAGACAACTTTCTCAACTCATCGGCGTTCAAGCAAGTGGTTGCGCGCCAATCGCGACAGCATACCGCACAGGGAAGGGTCTACGAGCCGTGCACCCACACACCATTGCCTCGGCAGTCGCGTGCGGCGATCCCCTTGACGGCCTTCTCGCGCTGCGAGCCATCAAAGAATCCTGTGGAGCCATCTTTACGATTTCTGACGCAGACATCATCCGCGCACGACACGCCATGGCACGCGAGTACGGCATCGACGCAGAACCTGCTGGAGTGTTACCGTACGCTGCACTTCAGCGTCTGAAAGGCAACAAACAAACCGTGCTTGTCATCACAGGAAACGGAATGAAAGATCTCAAGCACGTATAAAATCATTGAAAGAGATTTGACAAAAAGTCAAGCACGCGCTGCAACAGACTCTTTTGTTCCTTCAACTCATTTTCGATTTGCTCAAACCGCTGGTCAATATCCCTGCATGAGCCGCCCAAACACGAATTGCTGGCACACTCGTGATTGTTCTGGCATGAAACATCAATCACCTTCTGCGGACGCATCACGCCATCTGTGTCACAATAGGAGGGTTCATTGACAACCGCACGCATGCCAATAGGCAAACAGCCTTGTGAAGTCTGACAACCTGCGCAGATTACCCTTACTTCGTCAGCCTGATCCTGAACGCCTTTACTCCTTTCCTGTAACTTGTACTCTTTCCTTTCATCAACGCGGATCATGTCGGTGACAGAATTCTCTGCAAACACTGGAGGAGGAAGAGGTATGTTCTTGACTCGGGGTTTGCTTGGTGCTGGCGACAAACTCACGATAACCTCGTTCCCATACGAGTGTTCAGCCCCAACAAGATTATTCCGAGTCCACGTGCGTACAATTTTCGCAAGCTCTCGGGTTTGCTCGCTACGCGCTGCGACAATCAGCGCAGACTTGCCGGAAGAAAACTGCACAAGCTTCACCAAACCCTTCCCCTCAGGAATCGCCTCATCGCATGGCACAGGATGGCCCAACAATTGATCAGTCACAGGATTGTGGCACGGGCTCCCTATCACGACTGCGTTTAACTGAGCAATGTCTCCAATTTCACTTGCCAAACGAGTACGATCCGGAGTGCTAATAACTCCAAGATTCACCATTGCCTGAGCGATGTTAATCGCGGCAACAACATCAGACGCAGGAGCATTATCACCTACCACAATCACCGGCTCACCTGACCTGAAAAAATTAGGATAGTCAGAAATTGAAGACAGCACTGGAAGAGCCAGCAGGACCATCAGCACAACAAATGTCGCGCGCATCACCGCATGCAATGTGGACGACTTATAAACGTGGCGGAAGAAGCATTTTTATACAAACGCACCTGCCAATCTGAGGACGCATCTACGCCAACATGAGCAGCCACGCAAGGGCATCTTTGAGTTTTCCTTCGCAGCGTTCAAGTCCAAAGACAAGTGAGTTGACCCAGCGCGGATCAAAATTCCCTTTTTGGTATGTGCAGGCCAGGCTTTTGCCTTCGAGCACGAGTTTTATCTCTTGCTTTTCAGATGGATCCAGGCTTACCAGCGTTTTCGTGAGAATGCACTGCGTTGAGGAGTATTTGAAAGTGCCTCCTGATTGTCTCAGTGTGACCTCGCTATCCTCACAATTCCTGGCTGCTTCAACAAAGCATTCTGCTGTACTGCACGCAGATTGTTGAACAGGTTCTGCAAGGGTCGGTGATTGAGGCGCTTGTGCAACTGACTGCGGTGAACTGCATGCTGCAACAGTAAGGAAAAGTGCCAAAATAATTACGGCGATTTTCATGGCTCCTCCTTGATGCCTGCGAGATCCTTGAGAATCTTGCTTGAATCTGGCACGTATGCGGCCCACAGCATCGTATACCACTTCTGCTTATTTTCCTCACCTGGTTGCGGAAAGTTGACGTTGTACACGACGCCTCCCCCTGCGAGGTCGTCTTGAGCCGCCCGCAGGATGGGAACTGATGTGGGTGTTGGATATTCGCTGAGCCCTAATTGTCTGACTGCTTCGTCCTTGAGTTGCGTGCGTGTTTTTGCGAAAACCTCATCATTGCTCGTGGCCTTGTTAAGGTATGTGAAGTAGTCCTTGTAATTGCCTTGTTTTTTCTTAAGCTCTGCCATATCCCAGTTCGCCCAGAAGTTTTTAGGGTCCTTTGCAAGGATTGCCTCGTATTTGCCCTCCTCACTTCGGCGCTCGGCAATTTGCGTAATCATATCCTTTTGCTGTGGAGGTGGAGCTCCCGGGCAGCCCTTTCCACCCAATTGCGTTCCCTTCCACTCAGTAGTGCCAGAACAACTCATTTGCTTATCCCTATAATCCCATCTGTATTTGGCGTGCAAAGTTGTGCATGTGAAAACTGCATCAAATCCAGACAGTTTTGAGCTGCCTGCCCCATCCGGGATAGTCCTACTTGGGATATAGAGAACATCGCCTTCGAATATTCCAGAAACACTTCCATGAACCGGATCTGCAACCTGTGCAGTCTTCTTCTTGTGTACGATGGTAAACACATGTGTTGCTGTCTTAGAACCCCCTCCACAGCCTCGCTGATCTTCAGTAGCTTGAACCTTCCAAGACGATATGCCTTCAAAATCTTCCCATGCAGCAAAGACCAGGGAGGGGAGCAAAAGAACAGCAAACAGTAACCAACGGGCCATGAGGTAAAACCATGCACAGTACCATTTAAAAGTTTATCTAGAAGCTCTACAACAACAACGCAATCAGCCAATACACAAGCAGTCCTGCAATGACTGTGCCAACAGTCACGAGCGTTCCAACCACTATGCTGCTGCCTGCCACTCCTGCGAACGAGTCAGACACTTTTGCTTTGAATGCTTCCCATCTGGAC
>JACQMZ010000007.1 GCA_016203345.1 Candidatus Woesearchaeota archaeon
CATAACGACAGCGCTCGAGAATTCAGGAAAAGATGAAAAGAAAAGCCCAAGAATAACATCAAAAGTCAACACCACATCACGTCAGTCAACTCAAAAACCACTTTTTTTCAGAGAACTTTGAAAAAACGAAGCGAAGCAGAGTTTTTCAAAGTTCTCAATAGTTGTTTGGCAGAAGCGAAATCTTTATAAGTAAGCTATTCTTACCTTCTTACTTAGGTGAATGCTATGAGCGACGTTGAACTAACCAAGCTGTCATCTAAGGGACAAATAGTCATTCCGCAGAGTGTCAGGGATGAACTCGGATTAAAGGAGGGGGAAACCTTTGCAGTTATGGGCTCAGAAGACACTGTCGTGCTGAAAAAGGTGGCAATGCCTTCCGCTAAAGAAGTTTTTGCACAAGTGCATTCTTGGGGCACCAAATTTTCAGCAAAGAAGGGTTTGAAAGAGGCAGACCTGCAGGCAACTATCAAACGAAGCAGGGCGCGATAATGAAAATTGTCGCTGATACAAACCTGCTCATAGCAAGCATATTCTGGAGCGGAGCACCATACAAGGTAGTGCTGCAGGCAGTTGACGGAAAGCTGAAAATCATTACCTCTCAGCACATTTTGAACGAAGTGCGGAAAGTGTTACAAGACCCAAAAGAAGGCTTCCAGCTCAGCGAGCAAGAAATCGATGACATAATCAACGGAATACTCCTTTATGCAGAAATCGTCAATACAGATGCACGGATAGATGTTGTCCGAGACCCTAAAGACAACCATATCATCACATGCGCTATGGCAGCAAAGGCCGTCTACATCATCACAAGAGACAAAGACCTGCTAAGCCTAAAAGAGTATGCAGAAATCAAAATCATAACACC
The DNA here is from genome assembly GCA_016203345.1 of Candidatus Woesearchaeota archaeon. Classification (GTDB taxonomy): domain Archaea; phylum Nanobdellota; class Nanobdellia; order Woesearchaeales; family ARS49; genus JACQIC01. The sequence goes on from JACQMZ010000007.1 coordinate 866, forward strand.
AGAAGAATTCATGGCTATTTTCAAACTGTCCGATTGAGTAGGGGAAGTGAGACCTTTCGAAAAATAAAGGTTCTTTGTTGATGTCACAAATCATTTCGCCATTTCCACATGCCGATCGTACTTTGTCCTTCCTTCCCGCCACACGGACGTCAGAAACGGAACAACCAACAGTCCTGCGGTCAAAAAACTCGCGACTGAAACAAACGAATATCCTGGCAACACTTTAGGACCAACATCAACCATCAACGCACCAGCCACGACCAAAGAAGAAATCAACAACGACAACGAAATCCTGTTACTGCTCAAGCTGATATCAAAACCCAAATGCTTCACATCGCTGTCGGCTATACCAACGCGAATCGTGTCACGCGACAAGTGCTCCATCAACGTTATCGTCTGCTTCGGAAGCTCCCACACCGCCTGAGTAAATTCCCTGCCCTTCACCAGCGCGCGCTCAGCAGACTTACGCAACGACCGCCTGCCGATCAACAACACTCTTCCTTTAGCATATTCGGCAACATCGAGCCGGGGGTCCACATGCAACACAGTACCCTCTGCAGTCACCAATGCCTTGCCCAACAACACCAGATCCGCAGGCATCTTGATCCTGTGACGCACACACGCTGAAAACAAATGCTGCATCATCTGCGTCGTACGAGGCGGAGAACTTTCCTGACGCACCCGCACATGCCACTCTGTCACAATCCTCTCAATCTCATTCTGAAACTCCTCAACATTCGTGTCGACAGAAGGCACGCCAGTCTGCAACAACACACGCGCAACCTGCCGCGCATCCCTGCTAACCAACGCCACAAACAACTGCCTGCCCAACTCCCTCACACGATCATCCAACTCGCCAACAATGCCAAAATCCAACAAGCCAAGCCTGCCACGCGGCAACACCAGAATATTTGCCGGGTGCAAATCGCCATGAAACACGCCCACCTCAAACAACTGCGCCAAACACACATCCAACACCTGACGGGCAAGCGCACCCCTGTCCACAGTTGCAGGCAACAAATGAACGTCACTCAGCTTCACGCCATCCAGAAAATCCATCACCAGCACCCGACGCGAAGACTCCCTCCAATGCACGCGCGGCACAACAACCTTCGGATACTTCGCAAACAAAGAATGAAACCTCTCCAACTGCCTGGCTTCCACCAAAAAATCAAGCTCCTTCCGCGTATACTTCTCAAACTCTTCAACAATCAAAACAGGAGAAAACGTGTTGTTCTCCAAACGATCCTGGATTTTGCGCGCAATATAATACATGATGTCAATATCTGCACGAAACTGGTCCTCAACACCCGGACGCATCACCTTCACTGCCACTTCCTTCCCGGACACAAGAACCGCGCGATACACCTGCGCGACAGACGCAGACCCCAGCGGACGGCGATCAACCTCCTTAAACACAGACGACACCGACCGATGAAGATCAGACTCAATCACTTTCTTCACCTCAGAAAAAGAAACAGACGGCGCATCATCCAACAACTTCCGAAACTCCTCACAATACTCCACCGGCACCAGATCAGGACGCAAACTCAACACCTGCCCAAGCTTCACGTACGCGCCGCCAAGCTCCTCCATCGCAAGACGAATCCTCACAGGCAACGAATCCGGCAATCGCGCACGAGCGGCAAACAAACGATCGATAAACGGCAAATGCCACCTCAGCCCAAACTTGTGCACAACAAACCCCAGCCCATGACGGGCAAGCACGCGCACAACACGAGAAGCACGACGAAGATCAGCAGAGACCATGCTACACACTCAGAGAGAAGAGTATATAATTTTTTGGGCGGTGTTCAGACTTCCTTGACGCCACTCAACCTCTTAAATCTATCAGGTGTTCATGCAGAGGTCCTGTGCTCACAAACCATACAGGAACATTAAGGGTGTGTTCCACTCGTGCGACATACTCTCGAGACTGTGGCGACAGACTTCTGAATGAGTTCTTTCCATAGTCCTCATGGTTGATGTAGTCAAGAAAAGTTAGCGCAACGCCATCAATACCATTAATTGCCACTGACTTCTGCAAGATATCCCAGTTTTGTTCAAACACCCTTCGCAGTCGCTTGGTGACTGATGTGTACTCTTCAACAGGCGCAGAACTTTTTGAGCGCACGGCAATTTCTGCCCACGACAGTTCTAGGGAGTCTGTCGAACCACTATTTCCCCCTGTTCGTATGGGATACGTTCGCATCACCCCGATGCACGTACGATGGTATTTTGGGGGAATGCCTGCATCAGACAGCAAAGCGGCTGACGTGACGTCCCGTCCTGTGACGAACGGGTAAGATCCAAAGTTCAAGGATAATCCAAATCCCTGCGAACCTTCAAGCAAAATATTGATGCCAGACAACATCAATTCATGCAATTCAAACGCGACATCAGCACCCAAATTCTTCAGATGACCTGTCCGCTGAGCATACTCCCCAAACAGTTCTGCCTGACACAACACCTTGCAAGCAAGAGCTGCTCCAACCCCCTGAAGCGTCGACCCTATTCGGGCGTCCAACGCAAGATGTTTTTCTGAATTTACATGCGCGTTCTGTACTACAACTGCCCGTCGGTCAACCTTCAAACGCTCATCCAGATTCCAAGCCTTTACTTCACGTGCAAGAACGTCAACATCCACCACCGCATTGGGTGCCAAATACAGACGACATGAAGGACTCACCACAGCACAGGGTACCTGCCTATTGATAAATTTCTGTCCCTCATAATAGAACGTGTGTCCTGCCTGAGATCCCCCAGAACGAACACAGGCGCCATATTCGTTTCCAATATATGCTACAATCTTTCCCTTTCCTTCGGAACCCCATTGCATACCAACAAGCGTATCGACACATTGAGCCATGCGTACAGCCCTTAGGCACGGGAATTTAAACTCCAAAGTCAACTGTCATTGACTTACGTCAAGCATCATTGACTTACAACCTTTTAAAGCGGCTATCGCTCCCTGCGGCCAAATGGACGAAATTATCCTGACCAGCCAAGAAAGACTCAAAATTTTCAAGGCATTATGCGAGCACAAGAACCTCACGTTCAATCAGCTGGTAAAAGAAACAAACGTGCAATCAAACAAGCTCGCATACCAACTGCACTTCATGACAAGGAAAAACTTCCTTGTTCACGCCAAGGGCACGTATGCACTAACTGCAGATGCACAACAGCGCATTCCGTATTTTTCCCAGATTTTAAAAAAAGAAGTAGGAGTATTGCCAGTGATCCTTGGCATTGTTCGATTCAAAGACAAGATTCTGTTATTGCAGAGAAAAAAAATGCCGTACAAAGGATACTGGGGACTCTTCGGAGGAAAACAAATCAATGGCGAGTCCATCCCGGAAACCATCGAACGTGAAGTTTTTGAAGAATGTGGCCTTCGCGCCCGTTTTGAACGGTACAACGCAATCGTCCATGAACGCTTAACGCTTGACAACCACCCGAAACACTCTTTTCTTTTTGTTATTACCACCCTCGCTGTTGATAGCGCTGATGCCCGTGAGCAAACGGAAGGAAAAGTCGCATGGTTTGACTTTATCGAGACCCTGGATGGCTCTGTGAGTAAAGTAATTCCATCGGATGTTTACTTTCTCAAAACATACACAAACAGCAGTGCACATATTGATCACGTCGTGATGAGTGAACATGCCGATGATTCACTTACGCTCAATGGATAGGGCAGAATGTACTACACTTACGTTACTGTACAAGGTTTATAAGCATCATTCACTATTCTTTCGCATGGTTGTTCATGACTTCAGCAAAGTCTTTCTGAACGGCGATGCGTTCACTGACATCATAGGACTGGAGCACACGAAAAAACAACTCAAGTCTGCGCTGTTGGTGAACAGACACGTGCTCATCATGGGTCCGCCAGGAGTGGGCAAAACCACACTCGCAAAAAACATAGCGCGACTCCTCCCAGACCTTTCGTGCCATGACTGCGGATTCAACTGCCTGCCAGACAAACCCGTGTGCCCCCAATGCATGACTGGCAAAAAACAACAACGCAAAACCGTCAAGGGAAGCGACAGATTTGTGCGCATACAAGGCTCACCAGACTTAACCGTAGAAGACGTCCTCGGAGACATCGATCCCATCAAGGCGCTCACATTCGGCCCAACATCATTTGAAGCGTTTTCACCAGGCAAAATCTTCCGCGCCAACAACGGCGTCGTCTTCTTTGACGAAATCAATAGAGCGCCAGAAAAACTCCAAAACGCGCTTCTCCAAGTCCTTGAAGAAGGAAAAGCAACACTCGGCGCATACACTGTCGACATCCCCACCAATTTCATCTTCGTCGCCACAGCCAACCCCAGCAAAAGCACGACCACAGAAGAATTAGCAGACGTCCTCCTGGACCGGTTTGACATCATCCACATGCGCTATCCCGACACGGCTGGCGACGAAATCACCATCGTCACGGCAAAAGGAAAAAAAATCCCTGTCGAATTTCCTGCAGAACTCCTGAACCGAGCCATCGGATTTGTGCGCACACTGAGAACACACAAAGACCTCTTGCGCGCGCCATCAGTCAGGTGCTCCATCGGATTATACGAACGCGCCCAAGCAAACGCGTACCTTGCACAACGAAAACACGTCACACTCGAAGACATCACCGACGCATTCATATCAGTCCTCAGCCACCGCATCCAGCTCAAGCCAGCAGTCTCGTACACGAAAAGCACAGAAGAGTTTGTCAAGGAAGAAATCAAGGCATTCGATGCCCGCCAACGGGGTGGTTGCCTTTGACGGAAATTCTCGAGTTCGGCCTTCGGCCTCACACGATAATTTCGGTGACGAGCGCGCTGAACAAAAAACCACAGTACAACAGACGAGCCGCGGATTTGAACTCGATGGAAGAGTCCAACGAAACCCAGAAGAGGAAAAACTCATGCACACCGTAGTCCCAGGCGACAAAAACACTGTCCCTGACGGCCTCATCGTGGAAGAAGCGCAGAACAGAGGAGTCGGCGTGTTTTCCCCAGACCTTTTTTTTGACCACTTAGTAAACAACTATAGAATGGCAGAACAATTGTACGGCGAAAAACTCCTCCGCCTCATCACCGGATACTCAGGAGCATACCTTGAACGCAACCTCCGCCTGCCAGAATTCAAAAAAGTCCTCAAACAACAACTCACAGACAACATCCAAAAACTCGAAGACACAGGAATGCTTGACAAAGACGGCAAAATAACAGCAGAAGGTTTCTCAATCGGCGCACTCGCCGTTGTCCTGGAAGAACTCAACATGCCAGCCGGAACAGGACTGCAGGAAACACACAAAGGAAAAACAGCGGGAAAAATAGGAGAACGCGATGACACCCGCACATACCACCGCGGAGACACGTACCGCGACATCAACGTAAGAAAAACGATCAGCCAGCTCATCAAGCACGGAAAAACCGCCATCACTCCACAAGACTTAATCATCAGCACCCGCAAACACACCGGCACGGTCAACATCATCTACGCGCTCGACTCCTCAGCAAGCATGAAAGGAACAAAACTCCACGCATGCAGGCGCGCAGGCATCGCACTCGCTTACCGCGCACTCCAGCGAAAAGACAAAGTCGGCATCATCATCTTCGGCGAACGCGTCAAAGACGCAGTCGCGCCCACCACAGACTTCAGCATACTCGCAGAAAAAATGATGCACATGACCGCAACACGCCAAACCAACTTCGTCGACATGATCCAACACGCCAGCGAACTCCTCACCAACCAAACAGGACAAAAACACGTTCTCATCCTCTCAGACGCGCTCCCCACCAGCGGCACAGACCCAAAAGAAGACGCCAAACGCGTCATCGCCAACGCCCACAGCCAAGGCATCACGTTCTCCCTCATAGGCGTCAAACTCAACACCGAAGGCCTTGACCTCGCACGCCACCTTGTCGAACTCGGCGGCGGAAAACTCTACCAAGTCAACGACGCAGGAGAAGTCAAAGGCATGGTGCTGGAAGAATATGAGAGAATAACTTCAAACGCACATTTATAAGTTAACAGACGTGCCTGTTTTTATGATCCCAGAACTCCGCCGCAAACAGTTTGAGAAAGAAGGCTACCGCGTAGTGGGCAACCACAGCGTTGTCAAAGTGTGCGAGTACACCAAGAAAGCGCTGCGCGCCGAAGACGTGTGCTACAAGTGCACGTTTTACGGCATCAGAAGCTGGCGGTGCGTTGAAATGAGCCCCACTTATTTCTGCGACCACCGGTGCATGTTCTGCTGGAGAGACATCAAGTACGTCTACCCCAAATGGCAAGGGCCAGTAGACGAGCCGGACGACATCATCGACGGATGCATCCAGGCATGGCAAGGACTTCTCAACGGATTCAAAGGAGCAGAGAAAACAATGCAGCCCCGGTTTGAAGAGACGCGCACGCCAAGCCATTTCGCCATTTCACTCACGGGCGAGCCAACCATGTACCCAAAAATGCCAGAGTTGCTGGACGCTTTGAAACGACGAAACATTTCCAGCTTTCTCGTCACGAATGGCACCCTTCCGGAAATGATTGAAAAACTCATCGACCACCAACCAACACAACTGTACGTGTCAGTCTACGGCCCAAACGAAGCCGTGTACAGAAAAACAGCAAACCCATTCACGGCCGATGCATGGGAGCGGCTGCAGAAAACATTGTCAATGCTGGGCAAATTCAACAGAAGCGTTATTCGATTGACTCTCACAAAAGAATGGAACATGGTCGACCCCGAAGGGTATGGAGAGTTTCTCAAAAACATCGACTTTGATTATCTCGAATGCAAAGGATACGTCTGGGTGGGGCACAGCCAAGACCGGCTGACACTCCAAAACGCGCCCACGCACATGGAAGTGCGGGAGTTCGCGCAACGCATTGCGAAAGTCGCAGGACTAAAAATCATAGACGAAAAAGAAAACAGCCGAGTCTGCCTTCTCATGAAAGAAGACAACGCCAACAGAGTCATGACTTTTGAAGAACCCAAAGCGTTCAAAGTTGTGCCAACGGCGGAAGCGGTGCCGGAATATCTGACATAAAGAAAATGCCGAACTCGCGCTTCGCGCTCATTCAGGAATTTTCGGGTCTTGTCAAAGTGTGGTGACATACTACGGTTATCACATACTTCATCTTTCACGCCTCACTGTGCTCAGAATCTTCCCCTCATACCCACGATTCGGGTGCAAGCCTAAAATCTCCCTCACGACAACACCCAAAGGATAGTGACGCTTCACCCTCACTTCAGGAACGCTCAGAAAAAATACCGCAGTAATCATCCGCCCGCCCGCGGCAATCGCGAAAATCAACGGAATCCCGCTCAATCCTGCCACAATCACTGTATCAGACAACCAACCCCCAACCAAAGGACCTACAATACTTGACACAGACAACAACATGGTGAACACTGCCGACTGAGCGGCACGATGACGCCGATCAGTATATCCTAACAAGAGATTGAATACTGCCAAATCCACACCTGCCCACACAATGCCTGAAAAAATTTGGGCAGGCACGATAAGCAGCCACGTGGCAGGCGAGATAAACAAGTACGATAACGGCACCAGCGCAGTGCCAAACATACACACGAGCGCAATCTGGCGATCACCCACGCGATCGGCAAGCCGCCCAAAATGAGGCTGAGCAAGAATCCGCGCAACAGTCGCTATACCCCCCGCGATGACAAACCAAGAATAACCCAGCCCCAAATCCTTCAACAAATACACTGCAAAAAACGGAGACGCGATCATAACCGTAAAATAATACACAGTGTAAATCGCTGAAAATTTCCACAATACCTTCGGCAAAGGAAACGCATCACGAAAGCCATGATGGTGATAATCTTCCGGCGGCGGGCGAATCTGCATGACACAATAAAACGTCAAAAAACTCCACACCGTCCCAACAACAAACAGCGACGAAAAACCCAACGCTGACTCCTTAGGAAACAAGTCCAAGTAAAAACCGCCGATAAGCGAAGCAAGCAGACCTCCAATGCCGATGTACACATTCCGACGCGCCAGCACTGCGCCCCACCTGCGTTTAGGCACGATATCAGCAACAAAAGCAGTCCAAGCAGGATCACCCAACAACTCAATCAAACGAATCACGGCAAACACAGAAACAACCCACCACAACGGGTTGTCAGCCACAAATGGAACAAGCGCCACCACAATCCACAGCAACCGCGACAACAAACCAGTCCACGCAATCAGTTCACGCTTTGGAAACACCTCACTCAACAACGCACCAGGCAATTCCGACACCAGCGCGGCAAGAAAAGTAATCGCACTCACCAAACCCACCACTGTATTCGACGCACCCAACGCAAGCACAAACACGCTCATGAACGCCGCAGTAAACGCATCAAACACAGCCCACGAGCCACCAGTCCAAACGAAAAACTTCAGATTACGGGATACAGTATTGCGCATACGCGCCCGTACAGGATTCAGGTATAAGAATTTTTGCGAAGAATGTTTGCGAATTCGGCGCTTCGCGCCTCATTCAGCAAACATTCGGTTATTGAGAATGCTACGGTATTTAGTGCGTGGATGAAAAGCTATGATGATCAGCACTACGGAAGAGAAACGATCGTACCAAAGGGACCTGGGTTCAGCACAAGAGCATTGCCCAGCTTGTCTTTCTTGCCAAACGTCTCATGAATGTGGCCGCTCAGGGCAAGCACAATATTCTTGTGTTTTTTTATGCTATTGGAGAACGATTCGTTTCCTACATACGACCAGTACAGCCGGTCAAGCTTAGTCTTAAACGGCGGCTGATGAGTGACAAGCACCACACGCCCTGCCTTACGAACATCCGTGTCAATCGAACGCATAAACCGCTCAAATTCAAGATCCCTCCGCACAAAACCCTGACCCCCATACCCCACAAACAACACGTCGCCCACACGATACGTGCGCTTGTGCAACCAGACGATGTTTTTGTACTTCTTCGCCAAGCGCGCCACCACGTGCGGTTGTTCATGATTGCCATGAATAAGCAAAAGCTTAACCGGAATAGCGCCAAGCACACGCATCACCGGCACAATATTCTGCTCAAACACAGTCAAATCACCACAGCACACCGCAAGATCAGGCTTGTGCCGCAGAATATTCTCACGCACCTTCCTCAACGCAACAATAGACGCGTGAAAGTCTGTGAAGGCAAGGAGTTTCATGCAGCAACCAAGCGTGTGGACATTTAAGAATGTTCCGAACGTATTCAATTGACTTGTATAGCCAAATGTCTATAAGAACATGCCTTCATGACAGTGTATTTCAAACTTAAAAGAGGCGAACGATATGAAAGAAAACATAAAATCAATACTAATGCACGCAGTACTGGTGCTTGCTGTTGCAGGCGTTGTCGTGGTTCTTCCGAGACTTGCTGATGCGGCAAACTCGTCGACATCAGCATCGGTGACCAATGCCGCTCCGGTAGCAAGTTCACCAGTGCTGAACGGTGGATCTGACATTACCCTCACTTCGAATACCACCAAGAGCATCCTCACAACAATCACCATCACTGACAACAACGGGTGCGAAGACATTTCCAGCGTTGCAGGAAAACTCTTCCGAACCACAGTAACCGATGGGGCGGGAGCTGCCGACAACAACCGCACACACTATACCTCCACCTGCGTTGCCAACAACGATTGCACAGCTGGCGGAAGCGATTTGACAAAGACATTCAACTGCACATTCGTCATGACGTGGTATGCAGACGCCACAGATGCAGGATCTGCAAACGCCTCAACAAATTGGACGTTTACCGCAACGCCAAGCGATGCATCTGTCAGCGGCACCAACGCGTCCGCTGTTCAGGAAGTGAACACGCTGACATCCATGTCACTGGAAACCACTTCAATCGCATATGGCACACTAGCACTGGGCGGAGACACCGGAGCGACAAACCAAAACATCACGATCGCCAATCACGGCAACGAAAACCTTGATGTAAGCCTCACCGGTTACGGCTCATCCTCAGGAGACAACAAGTCCATGTCATGCACCATCGGCAAAGTCGAGATCAACAAACTACAGTACAACAGTTCATCGTTCACGTACGGCACGAGCGGTGTCGGACTGTCAAACGTGACGACAGAACTTGACCTTGACGTGGCGCAGGGCAGTGACAGCACGGTGCGACCGTCAAAGCCAGTGTATTTCGGCTTTGGCCTGCCATCGACAGGCGTAGGCGGCAGTTGTACAGGCACAGTGGTGATCACTGCTGTGAGCGATCCGAATACAGATTAATTTTTTTCCTTTTTTTCTTTGTTATTTTTCATCGAAAGGCTTATATCGCTGCTCGCCAAGGGCTGGCATATGAAGCCGCTGGTGCATGCACTGGTTTTCCTGATAGTGCTGAGTACAGTAAATGCCATAGGCATCAGCCCGCCGCGCATCATCGCAGAAGGGATGAACAGAGGCACGCAGATTGAGAAACTAGTCTTCCTGAGCGGCGTGAACAGCAGAGACGAGGTGACCATTGCTGTGGAAGGCGAGGTCGCGTCTTGGGTAAGTGTTGATCGAGAACTACGCTTTACTGTACCTGATGCTACGCCAGAGATCCCTCTTGTGTTTCGCATAGCAGTCCCCCAAGACAAGCCGAATGGAAAGTATACCGGCACTGCACGATTAACGTCCGCGTCACGAACACCTTTAACAGGACAACAAACGTCTGTAAGTGTTGTTGCTGGCGTAACCCTGTCTTTCGACGTTGAAGTCACGGGGGAACAAGTCAAGGCGTACAAGATCACGTCAGTCACGCTTCCCCCCACCTCTGAACAGGCACCAATCACGCTTATCATAACTATTGACAACACCGGAAACGTCGCGGTCAAACCAAGCCTCGTCAAGCTCATGATCGCTGACAAGTTCAAACAATCCCTCCTTAGCAGTGCAAACCTGACAGCCACGAATGCCGTCGCGGGCCACACCAAAGGAAACATCACTCTTGTGGTTCCACAACACTTAAAACCTGAGGAGTACTGGGCGCGTGTGGAGGTTTACGACGGAACAACTGTCAAGTTCTCGCAGGAGTCTGTGCTTGAGATCACGACCACACAGCCAGCACAAACCACACCACAGCAGCCAGTGCAGATCTTACTCAAGCAAGTGGTCGTGCCGCCGACCGTCCGAACCAATGACGTGATTAAGCTCAGCGCGTCTCTTGAAAACCCCGCACGCCCTGTGTCTGCGAAGTTTCTTGCAGAAATCTACAAAGGTGAGCGATTGGTCAAAGTGGTGGAAAGCCCAGTGGAACAGATAAACACTGGACACGCTAACCTCACTGCATACTTCACTCCCACAGAGGATGGTGCATACACTGTCAAAGCGTACGTATTGTATGAAAGCGTGAAAACACCGCTGAAAGAGTCCTCGTTCGTTGTGGGAGGCATCAAAAAAACACCACCGGTAGAAAAAAAGAGCTGGTGGAGCAAGCTTCTCATCCTACTCGTCCTCATCACCGCTGGATATGTTGCATTTCATTGGTGGCGGAAAACACACCGGCGACGAATCTGGTAACATGAACAAAATACTTTTGGCATTGTTAGTACCTTGAGTTTCTGAGAATTGCTTATAAATAGAGTTTCATAGATCACCCTTCGTCACAAAGAGGTGATCTTATGAAACAGATTCTTCCTAAGCTAAAGGAACTTAATAAGCATTTGGC
>JACQMZ010000081.1 GCA_016203345.1 Candidatus Woesearchaeota archaeon
GCCCACAATATGAGCACAGGGTGGCTGATCGTGAGACCTTTCTTGACGGTGTTCACTGCAAGAAAGACGAGGAAAAAAAAGAGCAGGGGAAGAAGTAGTGTCTGGCTCAAATGACGGCTGTACGTGTCGTTGATGGCAAGGTTGTCGATGTCGAATTGGACGTGTCCTGCGAATGTTGGATTGATGAATGCGCCAAGAAAAATTTTGTTGAGAACAAGGTATGCCGCAAAGACCGCGACTGGCGCGAGTGTCCACCATTTGCTTCTTCCGCTATCTTGCCATACGATGTATGTGGTGATCAGTGCAACTGGAATCGCGAATGTTTCGCGCGAGAACATTGCGAGCCCTGCAAACACGCTCCACCACAGGAATTTTCGTTGAACAAAGTATAACGAGTACATGCCACTCATGAAAAATGTCGTGCCAATGATGAGGTGTGTGCTGCTCCAGTACCACGTCGTGTAGTACATCGCGTTGGACGTGCCGACGAGAAAGGCGCTGACAAGTCCTGTTGTTTCGCCCCAGAGTTTTGCAAAAAACTTATACGTCATGTATGCCACTCCTGTGCTGAAGAGGGCAGTGATGAATACCGTCACCACACTGAGTCTCTGAACGTCAAAATCAAAAAGCCAGAAGAATGGAAAATAAATCAGTTTGTGCACTAATCGATACCCACTTCCCGACAAAGAGTAGTACGACGGGTTCTCCACCATGTCCCGCACAATGTTAAACACCCAGAAGTCGTCGCCATTTATTGGAATAGGGTCAGGACGGAAGAAGAGTAAGAATATCAAAACAAAAAATGCAGGAACGTAGTATTTGCTCAAAATCATTCGTCACCGAAAATTCCTGAACGACCGAGCCTCAGCGAGGGAGTTCGGAATTTTCTTAGGGATTTTCTTGCACAACACGATGAGTTCAGAATTGCAGATGTATTTATAATCGACGATGGTGAAGTTGTGTTTTTTCAGCAGGGCGAACAAGGATTGTTTAGTGTAGTGCGTTTGGTGTTCGTCTGCGTACGCGTGGGGGAGGACGAAGTCGTAGATGCGTTCGATGATGCGCCACGCGAGCTTGTCATAGTCTGGCGTGCCGATGATAAGGGTTCCTTTGTCGGCGAGCACGCGGTGCATTTCTGTGAAAATGATGTGTTCAGGTGGGACGTGTTCTATGACTTCAGAATTCACAATGGTGTCAACGCTGGCGTCTGTGAACGGCAGGTGTGTGAGTGTTGCGCTGACGCGTTTGTGGTTGGTGCGTTGGAGGTAGCGTAGTTTGTGGACTGCTGTGTCGCAGGCAATGGCGTGCGGTGAGTTTTTGATGATTCTGCTTGATCCGCATCCGATGTCAAGTGTTCTTCCGTTTATCCAGTCTGTGATAATCCTTACTCTTTTTCGCTGCCAGTATCGTTGCAGGGGTATCCACGAGTCGTGCGCCAAGTCGTCATAGTCTGCGCTTGCTGGTGAGTGTCTGAGGTTCCAGAGTTCGCAGAGAGTGCGGAGGTATGCTCGGGCGAATTTCGTTACTTTGAGTTTTGATTTGCCTTGGTCGCGCATGACGTAATGAATGGGAATTTCCTGCATGGTGAATCCTTGCGCGTACGCATGAACGAGGATGTGCTGGAGCACGTTGTAGTGTTGTTCAGTGATGGGTATGGCGTCAAGAACTTCGCGTCGGTAGAGCCTGAAGTTTCCGCTCATGTCTTTGACAGGGATGCTGAGTGCTTTTGAGAACACGGTGTTTGTGAACTTACTGAGAAGTTTTCTCCATGTGCTGATGACAAACCTGCCTCCTTTGACGTATCGTGATCCGATAATGATGTCTGCAGCATGGCGATGGTTCCACATCACCGGCACGCTTTGGGGTTCGTGCGAGAAGTCTGCGTCCATGGTGAGTATCCATGTGCCGCTCGCGTGCGCGAATCCTTCTTTGAGGGCCGCGCCAAATCCTGGTTGTTGTTGCACGATGATTGTGGCGCCTTCGCGTTTTGCCTCGGCGCAGGTGTTGTCTGCTGATTTTCCGTCGACAACAATGATTTCGTGTCTAATGTGTGTAACAAGTGGTTTCAGCGCTTGCAGGAGGTTGCTGATGTTGCCTTCTTCATTCAAGGCAGGGATGACGATGCTAAGCTCGCATGCTGTCATGGTATGCCTTGAGGGTTTCTTGCGCGCACTTCTTCCATGAGAAGCGTTGTGCGTGGAGAACTCCTTTCTGTTTCATTTCTGCTCTCGTCGTTGGGCTGTTTAAAACCTTTTGCATGGCGCGCGCAATCTGTTCTGTGTCGTTGGGGTTGACGTAGAGTGCGGCATTGCCTCCAACTTCAGGAAGGCATGATGTGTTGGAGGTAATGACTGGGCATCCTGCTTGGAGTGCTTCCAGCACAGGTATGCCGAATCCTTCGGCAAAGCTTGGATACACAAGTGTTGTCGCGCATGCGTAAAATGCAGGGAGGTGTTTGTCTGGCACGTAGCCTGTAAACAAAACCCGGTTTTCGAGGTGTTCCTTTTTGACTCTGTCGAGAATGGGTTGATAGTTCCATCCGAGTTTGCCGACGACAACAAGAATGTGGTCCGTGTGCAGTCTGCTGTACGC
>JACQMZ010000082.1 GCA_016203345.1 Candidatus Woesearchaeota archaeon
CATGAACCTGACAGGGATTGCCATCCTGAATCCCTTTTCCTTCCAGATGGTTGTATGCGGCGCGCAATGCAAGCGCTTTCAAATCGTCCGGCACAGGCGATGTGGTCTTCTTTCTCAGTGCCGAAAACTAGTTGATCGTGAAGAATATCCACACAGAAGCGAAGTACTCTGTTGCCGGGGACGACGAAGAGGTGATACTTGATGTTGTCTTCGGAGAGTTCATTGAAACTGACGATGAGCATAGGTGGTCGAGTGAGTTTGTTGTTTAAGAATTTATCTTTCCACTATTTCACAAACTCTACATTTGGCATGTCTTTGAATGCATCGTCTCCGGTCAGGAAGGGTGCGTGCAGTTGCTGTGCAATGGTGTATCCGAGCGCGTCGACGTATGAAATTTTCTTCCGGTGGTTGATGAGTCTGAAGTGTGCAGCGTCGATTATGGTGTGCGGGTGTATCGGTGTGCAAAAGGGCAAGAATTGTTCAAACATCTGCTGCGCTTCACCCATAAGATTCTTCTGTAAGAGGATATAGTATGCCTCGTACAAGTTCATGAGAGTCGTGACAATTCTCATGCCTGACGTGTATGGTGTATAGCTCTTCTGGCCAAATACGATTGCCAACAGAGCGTACGAGTCGTAGAAGAACTCGTGATTAGTCCCATCCTTTTCTTGCTTCATTTTTTAGTTGTTGAACTGTTGCTTTTATCTTGCCTCTGGCTATTCCAAAAATGGCTGAGACGTCCACTTCTTTCTTTATCTGCAAATGAACTTTGTCCTTTGCGCGCAAATTCTCTTCGTCAACAGTTTCGCTTGGTATGATGACTGCGAGGGAGTCTCCCCATTTTTTTACTTCCACGTCGATTTCTGCCATGAGAATGATATATATCATGATATATATAAATGTATTGATTGCGTTATCCATCTTCTTGCTGTGTACACGAGTCTTTTGAACCAGGACTGCTGGGGGAGTTTCGTATCAAAAAAACTGATGATGTGTTGTGCAGGGACGGCTGTTTTGTTTTCAATGAAGTTGTAGGGCATGTGGAGGCGTGGCACGGTTGTGTTTTGTATCATGGCAGTGTATGGTTGGAGTGCGGGGATGGTTTCATCGTGGATTCTTCCTGGTCCGCAGAAGTTGAAATAGTTTGGCGGGTAATCGTGTACGATGGCTGTGATTCCTGGTTCGTACAACAACGTGAGGTGGAGGAGTGAACTTCCGCCTGAATGTGCCAACGCTCCAAGTGAGTCGAGTCCGAGCTCGCGTGCGTACTGTGTGGCAAGGAGGGTTTCGTACACGTGCAGGCCCATGAGGGTGAAACCGTTGAGGAGGAATGCTTTGCTGACAGTGTTTTCGTCCTGATCGCAGTTCATGGCGCGTAGTGCAGGAATGATGACTGTGTACCCTGCGCAGGCAAGGTCTTTGCCGTAGAATTTCTCAATTAATTCTTTGGGCGAGCTGTTGTGGCCGTGCAGTCCGAGGATGCCGTTTCCATTTGGACTGAAGGGGTGGAGGATGGTGAGTGTAAGATTGCCGACGTGCTCATCAACAATCGTGACGTGTCGTGTGCGTGCACACGTGGTGTCTTGTAGGTAGACTGGTTGCGTGCGTAGCGCGTGGGGGAGCGTGTCGATAAGGAACCTGATATTCAGTGCAGAGGTTATGTTCTGCTTGAGTTGTTCTGCGGTCAAGTTTAATCGTGGCGTGAGGATGAGGCTTCCGTTGATTGACGTGACTGTAAATGTGTCTGTGCTGTTGGAAAAGCTGAGCCGCGCCGCGCGGAGGTTTTGGAAGAGTTGTTGTTCACTGATGGGTTTGGCGTGCTGGGAGTGTGTAGCGAGAAACGCGTCATAATCCTGCCCTGCAGTTGCACTGAGAGACAACACGATCAGCACGAACAACAGAAGAACGGCGTTCACTACTTCCATCCCCATTTGGCGTAATACTTTATCATGCTTGCCGTGTGGTGGACAAACGCTGTGGAGACTGTTCTGCTGGCGTACTGGCCGAGGTGTGTTGCGCGTGCGATTGGAACGTAGTGAACTTCTCCTGCACTCTTGCATAAGTCGACGTCTTCGAAGTAGAGGAAGTAGCGGTCGTCAAAGTATTGTTTGCCGCGCAGCAGGAGGCATGCGCCGCTTGCCCAGTCGACTTTGAGCGGCGTTTCGTGGTCGTAGTCCTGCATTTCGTATGCGGCGATGCTGTTTTTCATCAATTGCAGTCCTGTGCGCTTTATGATCGACACGGCAGGCGTGGGGAAAGTCCTGCAGGAATGCTGCACGCTTCCGTCGTGGTTGAGAAGTTTGGGTGCGGCGATTTTTACGTGAGGGTGTCTGTTTAGATACGTGATGAGTTCCGGGAGCGTTGTGCGTTCCAGTATGACGTCTGGGTTCATGACAAGAATGAAATCTCCTTTCGCGAGTGCGATGGCTTGGTTGTTTGCCCGCCCGAATCCAACGTTTGTCATGTTGGCGATGAATTGGACTTGTGGGTGGTTGTTCTGGATGTCGCAAGGGTTGTGCCGTTTGGAGTTGTTGTCAACGACTATGACTTC
>JACQMZ010000083.1 GCA_016203345.1 Candidatus Woesearchaeota archaeon
CCTCATCACCGCTGGATATGTTGCATTTCATTGGTGGCGGAAAACACACCGGCGACGAATCTGGTAACATGAACAAAATACTTTTGGCATTGTTAGTACTAACCATCACTGCGGCAAAGGCTGAACGCGTCACGGTCGGGCTCAGCCCTCCACGGTTGTATGCAGACCATCTCCTCCCTGGTTCTTCACTGGAAAGAGAGCTTCTTCTCAGCAGAAGCGACCAGCTCGCAGACTTGATTGTTTCCATCACTGTTCCTACAGCGTTCGCGTCGTGGATCAAGGTCAACCAAACGTCATTCACGTTTTCTCGCAGCCAGGAATCGACGCCGCTCCGCTTCCTCATCACCGTTCCACCAAACGCTGGAACAGGAGAGTACAACACAAGCATCGAAGTCCACGTCAAACCCATCGCCAGTGCAGGAATCACTACGGAAGTGGTATTTCCGATTGATGTTAGACTAAACGTCACTGACAGAGAATACCGGTCGTTCAGGATCCGCACCATCCGCGTCCCAGACACGCAAGAACACATAACAATTCTTCTACCGGTTGAGAACAACGGAAACGCCCGTGCTGGCCCCAGCAGTGTGAACGTCAGCGTCCGTGACCAGTTCAACACACGCGAGCTGTTCTCCACAACTGCAGTTGTTACCACAAGCGTGCCGCCGTTCAGTACGCAAACCCTCGAAGTTCCTATACGCTCTGAACTTGATGGCGGCCAGTACCTTGCTAACGTGACAGTGTTAGATGGCGACAATGTTGTTTTGCAGGACGCGATCATGTTTGATGTTGTCAGGCCAACACGGCCATGGTGGATTCTTCTTGCAGTGCTGATGGCAGGTCTTCTCTGGCTTCACAAACGTCGACTACTGTGCTTAGTTCTCATCACTGCCTGTGCTCACGTCGTAATTGCTGCCGATCCTCTAGTTGGGCCCATTACCGCCCCTAGTACTGTCGCCCTGAACGCGGACACGACAAAAATCATCACGTGCAACGCTACCATTACTGATGCAGACGGGTTTGAGAACATCACGGTGGTCAACGCCACGTTTTTCGACGCTGCCGAGGCAAATGCAACAAGCGCTAACGACAACAACAACCACTACACGAACACAAATTGCACGCTCATAGGCGGAAGCGGCATCACTACTACCGCAGTATGCGAATTTTTGGTCTGGCATTATGCGAACCCTTCACCGAACTGGACGTGCAACCTGACCGCCACAGATGGCATCGGCACGAGTACAAACACAACTGGGAACTTGACAGTTCAGGAACTCAAAGCCTTGTCCGTGCACTCCTTTAATTATGATAACAGTGCGGGAGGAACAATTTCGCTCGGAGCAGTAAGCGCGCAAGCTATGCTAAACGTCACAAATGCCGGCAATGTCAACATCACTGTGCAGGTCAATGGAGACACGAACGCCATGACGTGCACTGTCGGCACCATCCCTCTTGACAACGAACGCTACAACATCACGGCAGGATTTGCTTTTGATAACGGGACAGCGCTCTCCAACACAGCAATCAATGTCACTGGATTCATGGTTGCCAGAAGGACAGACGATGCCACACCCAGCGTCAATTCCCTGTACTGGCTGCTCAAAATTCCTTCACAGGGCGTCGGCGGGACCTGCACAGGAAGCATCACCATCAACGCGAACTGACCATGAAAAAAATTATGCTCGTCTTACTTTGTACGGTTGCGATAGTCGCCGCACAACTTCCTGTCCGTGTGTCTGTGGTGAACGTGGCTCCGGCTGTTCAGAGCGTGCAAACGTTTGAACTGTACGTATCTTCTGAAGACAACGTACCAAGCACTAACATCACGGTATGTAACACTGTCTCTTCAAAACGGGTGTACGTGCAAACTACAGTGAACGACGCAAACGGGTATGAAGATGTTTCTGCTGACGGAAGCGTGCAGTACAGGATCGTCATGATCAACGGCACCGACGAAAAACCTTATCCCCGCCAGCCTGGCTTTCATCAAGCTACTTTTGAAGCAGGCGCCGGGTTGAACGGTACGTACACCGGATGGTTTGAAATAACACCAGACGACAACGCGAGCACCTACCGCGTCTATGCCCGCGTCAATGACAGCGAATACGGGGTAGACGGCACACAACGAGCAGAGTTCATCTTTGGGAAGAAATCATGCAGGACCCACGAGCAGTATGCCCTCCGCGTAACGAATGATAACACAGTCGTCACTGCCGACACTCTCAGCATCACGCTCGCCACACAACAGAATGTCACCGGCCAGATCCTCGTGACCAGCACCACAAGTTCTCCAGTAGCATACACAGACTTCGGCAAAGACGCCATCGGATTCTACGACATAACGGTTTCCAAGAACATCAACAGCTCGCTTAGCTCCGCACAACTCCTCCTAACATATGATGACAGCGCCGTGCATTCACTAGATGAGAACAGCCTGAAATGGTACACGTTCGACGGTACCAACTGGGTAATGATCGCAAACTCAAGCGTCAACACGAGCACAAACACAGTCACGAGCGAAATCACCCACTTCAGCCTGTACGCGGTATTCGGCATCCCTGTTGGCATCAAAGGACGAGGAGGCGCGTATTCCACACCAACCATTGTTGATGCACCATCAGGAAGTGGCAGCGAACAGCGCACCACAAAACGAGTGTGCAACCCTGGCACCACGTACTGCGGCAGTCTCTGCTGCCAATCAGACGAAACCTGCAGAAACGGCAAGTGCGAACGGCCTGCACAACAAATGCGCACCACGACAGATCACAAGAGACAACCTTCACCAGCACCCCAAAAACCAGAAGAGTCACCCAAACAACGACTCGCAGCCCTGTTCACTGGACTGAGGACCGTTGATCTGCCAAAGGTTACCGTCATTGAACTCAGGTATGCAAGCCTACTTCTGACGGCAAGCGGCGCTGTCGGCATACTCGTCTGGTGGCGCAAGCGCAAACGCTTGAAGAAAAAAGAGAAAATCATCACTGCACTCGTGAAGACATTCCGGCGACGAGACTACAGCGTGTACAAGAAGATAATCAACGAGAACACCCTCCGGATCTGTCCACACTGCCATTCCTCCCTAGACGAACACCAGTAGCGACAACTCCCTCTCCAAAATTCTTTACCTCATCGTTGTGAGGCGCACTGGACAACCGCGCACACAGCGCTTATTAAGCTCGTTGTTGAAAATTTCACACGGATTTCTCGTGTGAGCGAGCGAAGCGAGCGAACTCGAGAAATCCGGGGGACACATGCTGTTGGGCGTATGCGGACAACCGTCAGAAGTCAATGCTGCACTTCTTGCGTACGCTATTGAGCACGCACCAGTCATTCTCGTGGACTGCGCAAACTGCGCAATACAACATTTCACAGTCTCATATGCAGCACCATTAGATAGTCCTGCCCTAAACACGTGCTGTTCCAAGTGCTGGATCCTGCTGACCAGCTCCTGCACGGCTTGTTGAGAAAATTCCGCCACTGCCATTCCCCCTCTTTTTCACAATTGGCTTTAAATATATTCCTCAACAAAAACCGAAATATTTACGGCTGGAGCCGAAAACTTTCCGGCACAATACACTGATTCTGGTTACTCTTGGGTTGTATTCCTGCTTTGTATGCATGCGTAGAGTTTAACACTTAATGCGTTTTTACGAAAGTCAAAAACTAATTGTATATTCCTGTTTCAATGGACTGGGTATTGCTTTTTTTACTCGTTTGTATTTGTCCAATAACAGAAGTTAATTGTTTTGTCGTCAAAGAATATTCATTGCAATTATTGCAAAATAAAGGATTTTCAGTAGTCACTATTGCTAACTCCGGGTTTCCTATTTGAGCGCAGAACTTTTTTGTTCCTTGCTTCTGTTCAAGAGCGTGGCTGCAAATTGGGCATTTTGGCATATTAGATCACACCTCTTGTTTCTTTACAGGTTGTACCGAAGGGACCGAACTATTTAAATGTTTGTCCAGCTTCTTTTTCTCATCAGCATTAGCTAGTTCCATGTTTCCTACTCCTACTGTAAGCTCTAATGGGTCTATATAAAGGCATATCTTGACTGGTGCCTGTAGTGTGTTGGAATAGAAAAACCATAAGTAACCAAAAGTCTCGCCATCAAAGGATTGTATCTGTGTATTCCATGTCAGACGGCAATTTCGAGGGTCTTTAATATTGCGTTCAAGTTCAAAAAATAGAACTTCTAATTGTTCAGGAGTTTGACATACGTGAAGAATATTATTGGCTTGATTAACAATGCGTTGCGACCAGATAATTTGACATTGTTGTAATATTTTATTTTCAACTTCTGGAAGCGTGATCGAACCCATATTTTTACGTTTCGGGCTACGATTTATAAGCTTTTAGAGGCTCGAAAAAATGCTTCGCAACATTCGTTTGTTAACACCCGTTACTTAACACCCGATAAATTACTAATACCAAACAAACCCTACCTTTAAAAACCAATCAACATCCGACACCGCATGCTCAAACAACTTATCCAACAGATTATAGAACACAACCTTTTCATCTCCTTCCATGACAAACACCCAAGTGCGTTTCTCGCGCACGTGTTCATCCAAGACCAGACTATCCAAGCAGGGTATTACGATGCGAGCGCCGAGCGCATGACCACGTTTGTTGTCAGCGGCGACCGCGTGGACCGCATCGAAGACCAAGAAGTCCTCAAAACAGACGGAACAATACTGCCACTGGACATCGACCGCGTCACGCTGCAGCCGCCTGGCGCTCGAAAAGTTTTCAGTGACACGCTCAAACAACACTATCCGAAAGAACAACCAACACAGACATTCATCATCCTCCAACAATCCACCGACGGACCATACTACAACATCACCGCGCTCACCGCAAGCATCAAAACAATCAACATCAAAATATCAGCAACAGACGGAACTGTGCTCAAACATTCCTGCGAAGCGCTGGTGCGGATGTAATTTTCCGAATTCGCCGCTCTCGCGGCTCATTCAGGAAAATTCGTCAGGATTTCGCCGTTGACAGCACGGGCTTTAGCATTTCAAAGATTTTGTCTGCATAAGGCCGTTAGTACGCACGAACGAGCAGCGAGCTTATGCGCTCAAAGTGTTCAGTATTCCTTGTAATAATCTCAGAGCAGCCATTCGCGAGCATGATCCCTGAAATGAGTACGTCAGGAGGATCAACGCGCTGCCCTTTGCGTGACAACTCAGCAGAGATTCGTGCACTTTGGTCTGACGCCCTCCGATCCAGCGTAAACACTGACAAACGATCAAGCAATTCAGACAATGCCTCTCTCTCCACTCTCACACGCTCGTGATTCTCATTCTTGTACAATCCAACCAACAGTTCGTAAACATTTATTTCAGTGGTGATGAAATGCTCATTCTCCAACTCCTGCGCAGCCACGACTGCCTCACGATTGTTCCTCAGCAAATCAATGATAAAGCTCGTATCCAGACAAATCATGCCAGCCTTGCCTTTTGTCTGGCACCCCACTTCGAGCGGGACTCGCGGATTTCACTAAGCATCTTCCCAGCAATGTCCTGCGGCATTTTCCCCCACGCGCCCGCAAGCTCAAGTATTGAACCTTTCTTTTTGAGCAGACGCACAATTTCCTCAGAAAAGCTTTCATCCTCCTTCTTCTGCCGCGCAAGCACTGCATACGCGTCCTCGGTAACAGTTATTGTTTTCGTAGCCATTATCAGTGTATGTGTACACGTATATTTAATGGTTTGTGTTTCGTGAATTTTGCTGAATGAGGTGCGAAGCGCCGAATTCGCAAAATTTATTCATATGAATTACCATAATAGAAAACATAATATAAAACATAATAGAAAACATAATAGAAAATGTATATTTTATCATAGTATACAAATTCCTATACAGTGACACCAAATGTGTAGATTAATCGACGATAATCGCTAGTTTTATATAGCAATTCTAAATATGAGCTTTCATATGATTCAAAATCCAGAACTGCGCCGCCTTCGGCGTGCTCGTTCAAGGATTTTGTGCTAAAAAAAAAAAAGAGGAACGTGTGAGTGTCGAGTTTACAGCGAAGGCTTCAGCGGACCAACAAAGATCAGTATACGTTGACGATTCCAAAACAGTTAGTCCAACTGCTTGGGTGGTCAACAAAGCAGAAAATTTTGTTTGGCTTTGACCGGGCAAAAGTAACTCTTTCTCCGCTTGATACTGCAACCAGCACCTCACCAGGCCTTGTTCGCATATTACAGCGGACTCCAAAGGACCAATTTTTGCTGACGATTCCAAAAGCGCTGGTGCAATTGTTGGGCTGGAAAGACAAACAAGAAATTTTGTTTGGTTTCGATAAAGGCAAGATTTCGCTGGAAGCGACTACCCCGAAACAACGAAGTACGAACGACGAACAACCAATTACAGGAGGTGAAGCACATGAGTAAGCGACACCTTCTGATGTGGTTGTTGATGTTGTTCCTGCTTGCCGCACCGTTTGTTGCCGCAGATACAATTGATGGATTGACAGGATTTTCTGACACTGCGGTAGGCGCGGCGCTCATAACGCACCGTGTCTGGAATGACACCATCAAAAACTTCACTGCACGATTCAACACCTCAGTCAATGTAGGCGGAACCATCGGCCACATGCTGGGCAGAGGCAACCGGCTCAGAAACGAGTTCGTGTACGGCACGCAGGACACAGGCGGCGACATCAACTTCCAAGTCTTCAACGGCACAGGATGGGGCAATCTGCTGGAAGTCACCAGCAACCTGACAAATGGCAACAGCCGAGCGTTTGATATCGCTGTGTTGAACCAGAGCGGACTTGTGCTCCTGGTGTACGAGAACACCAGCGCACCTGACAACAAAATCATGTTCCGCCTGTGGAATGGAACCACCTATTCAGCCGAAACAGCCATTGACGGCCTGAGCGCAGGCGGTGAAGTAAAATTCATACGCGCAGTGCCCAAGCCAAACAGCAACAGCGTCATGATCGTCACGCTCGACGCAGGCAGTGACGTGTTTGCAGTATTATGGAACGGCACGACAAACACGACAGTGAATGCCACCAAGATCAACCTCACTGCAACAGCCATAACAGCCACGAGCATGACCATTGACTTTGCGTGGGAAACACAAAGCCAGGACGGCCTTGTGGTGTACGGCATCGCTGACGGCACGCAGTACAGGAACTTCACCAACAACGCATGGAGCGTTGAAGGACAATTCTTCAACTGGCAACCGTCTGCGGCGAATGGAGACGATCCACTCTACAATCAGCTCTGTTCAGATCCAACTTCGAATTTCATCGCGTGGATAGGCAAAGACAATGACGACGACGTCAACGTCGCCATCTGGAACGGCACAGCAGTCGAACCAACACCAACACCCCCAACAGAAGAAGCCACTACTGAACCTACAACGCTCACGACATCAGGAATCTCGTGCGCATGGGAAACCAATTCAGGAAGGGCATTGTTTGCCTTTATTGACTCCAATGTTGATGATGAAGTTGAGTTTGTCATCTACAACAAGACCGGATGGTCAAACACAACGCTCGAATCGCCTGCCAGAACAGGAACCATAAGCGCTGCAACTGGCGCAAACGAAAACCTCCGCCTGATACCCAACCCAGTCACCAATGAAATCATGATGGAAGTCGGCAGGTCGGTAGAAAATGTGTTGTATATGATCCGATGGAATGGCAGCACAGACTGGATACAGCCCACCAACAAAAGCATGGGAACAGTCTGCAACCAAGCCGCAGACCCCACACCCTGCTTCAGCTACGACTGGGGCAAATCAGTAGCTGCCGCAGCATTAGCCGCGACGGCGCCTCCAAACCTGACTGTAGAAATCGGCGACGACGCACAAATAATCTGGAACCTGACAGGAAGCGGCGGATCATACTTTGTCGAGCGCAACGGCACACTCTTTGACGGACCCAGAGCATGGACCGCGGGCCAAGAAATCATCGTCGTGCCAAACACGTTCTTCCTCGGCCTATGGAACTACACGCTGTTCTTCAACCAAAGCGACGGCACGCCAGGCACGCCAAGCACGTCATTCGTACGAGTAGTAGATACCATCTTCCCCAACTGCTCACAACTCACCGGATTCGGAAGCACGACCCTCATCAAAAAGACCATCACGATAGACGGCAACACAAACGACTGGGCGGCAATACTGGACAACGCCGTACAAGTACGCACAGACCCGACACTCGAACAAGGCGACCCAGACCAGCCCGGCACTGCAGACCGCGACATGACCAAGTTCGCGTACACACAAAACCAATCACACCTGTTCTTCTACTTCGAACGGCTGGCAAAAGGCAC
>JACQMZ010000078.1 GCA_016203345.1 Candidatus Woesearchaeota archaeon
ATCATGGTGTGTTCAGAAACGCCGGCAAAGAGTTGTGCGAGTTGCTCTAGCCCCCACGGTCCGGCGTGTTTGCGCTGCTCGTATTCTTCATGCAAACGGTGCATCTCTTCGCCTTTGCCGATGGCTTCTGCAAGCAGTTTGAAACCACCAGTGTCAGTGTCAAGCAAAACACCGTCAACGTCGAAAACAATAAGCGTGGGCATACTCCCAAGAAACCAAGTCTTTGTTTTAAAGCTTTCTATACCTGTATGATTCGCGCCACGTGCGTGCTTTTCTTGATGTTGATGACGTCTCCTTCGTGAAGTGTGTACGTGGTGGGGTCGTTGTCTGCTACAAACAACGCATCTCCTCTTGTGAGTTTTATTCTCAGTAGTGCCTGCTCGGACAGCACAAGGTGTTTGGTTGGCGTGGTGAGGTTGTTGAACGCTATTCCAATGCCTTTGGTGAATGTTTTGCGCGTGATGCTGTTGTAGTACGCGGTGCTTCCGAATGGCGTGGCAATTACGACTCCGTCTCCAATGTACTCATTGCCTTTGTTCTGTTTTTTTCCGTTGATCTCCAGTGTGAACCTGATGGCGTGTGTTGGCGCGATGTTTCGAAGGACAAAATCGTTTGTGCTCAAAATTTCGTCTTCTTTGCCGGGAATGCGTGCAGCGAGTTTGGGATGCTCGTTGAGAAAGTATTTGCCCATTTTGATGCGTTGAAGGATGTGGCTGAGAGGCAGATCGTGGCATTTCTTGCATATTGTGCTGTCGCGCACGAGAATTTTTGGCACGCCAGGATACGCGCGTTCTGCAACAAGAAACGTTCCGTCTCCGCCGTAGGAAATGACCAGGTCAGGATTTGTGGTGGAAAAGACAAACCCATGCCTTTTTATTTCTCGCCTGATCTGCAGTATTTTCTGTTCCGTTTTTCCGAATATTGCTACTTTGTTCATAGTACTCCTGAATTTTATTGAATGAGGCGCACAGCGCCGAATTCAGAAAATTCACTCGCCTTCAATGCACCTGCATTCTTTCACTGTGTGCTTGCACCGGGGGCATTGTGCGCACAGGGGGCATCCTTTTGTGTCGTGCAGAGTTGCTTTTGGATATCCGCAGTACGGGCAGTGTCGGTTGTTGCGTGGTTCGCCCTTTTTCATGGAAGTTTGAGGTACAGTTCGCGGAGGACTTTGGCTATTTCTTTTTCTGCATTGCTTTTGCTGCGGGCGTGTTGTATGGCGTCAGCGAGGGCGTGGTCTCCAAACACATCGCGGATCCACATGGCAAAGTCGTTTTTGTGTTCGGTGACGTGGTGGCTGTACACGTCATCGCTCATTTTCTTGAGCGCTTGCTTGAGGTGTGGAATATTCCTGATGCTTTCGCCAGACCTTGTACGGAAATACAATTCCGGCTTGGGTGCTTCAAGCAGTTTTTTGCGGTTGTATGCAAGGGCGGTTTCTGCTTCATGGAGTTCTTTGCATTTCATTTCCTGTTTTCTGACCAGTCCTCGCACGGCGTCGGCGATCTCCTTGTGTGTGAGCCCAAAAGCGCGCATGAGTTCGTTTGCCGTGCCGCTTTCCCCAAACCGGTCTTTTATTCCGATAAATCTGACAGGCACCGGGCAGAATGCTGACAGCAGTTCTGCGACTGCGCCGCCGAGCCCTCCTGCAATCTGGTGTTCTTCTGCCACGACCACAGTTCCGCACGCGCGGGCAGATTCTGTTATTGTTTTGCGGTCAAGCGGCTTGATGGTGTGAGAATTGATGACGGTGACGCTGATGTCTTCTTTCTTCAAAACGTCTGCTGCCAGAAGCGCTTCGTGGACAAGAGATCCGCATGCTACGATTGCGCAGGCATCGCCGCGTCGCAGAACATTTGCGGTGCCAGCCGTAAACACGTCGCTTTCTTTGGTTATTACTGGAAGCTTTTCGCGGCCAAGTCTCAAATAGACTGGTCCATTTATGGATGCGGCCGCGACTGTTGCTTTTCTGGCTTCGATGGCGTCGCATGGCACGATGACTGTCATGCCGGGAAGAACTCGCATGAGTGCCACGTCTTCCAACGCTTGGTGTGTTGCTCCGTCAGGGCCGACGCTGATTCCTGCGTGTGCGCCGACAATCTTCACTGGCTGTTGATTGTACGCGATTGTCGTGCGGATTTGCTCCCAGTTTCTGCCTGGGCTGAATGTGGCATACGAGCAGATAAAGGGGATTTTGCCCATGGCAGCCATACCTGAAGCCACACCTGCAAGGTTTTGTTCAGCAACACCAACTTCGACAAAACGATTCGGAAATTTTTTCCTGAATGCATCTGCCCTCGTGCTTTCTGTGAGGTCTGCGCACAACACCACCACGTGTGGATTTTTGTCGCCAAGGATGACAAGGCCTTCGCCGAATCCGTCGCGGGTGGCCGCCAGTTTCATTTTTTCATTTGCCACTCAGATCACCTCGCGTCAGGCTTTTCTTGACGGCGTTGAGTTCTGTGAGCGCGATGCTTGCTTGTTCTGGTGTGGGCGGCTTGCCGTGCCATTGATAGTCGTTTTCCATGAAAGACACGTCCTTGCCTGGAACAGTGTGTGCAATGATGACGGTGGGTTTTTCGTAGATGCCTTTGGCTTCGTCAAGTGCGTCAATGATGTGGCGCATGTTGTGGCCGTCGAGTTCAAGCACGTGCCAGTTGAATGCTTCATACTTTGCGCGGAGTGGTTCGAGAGGAATGATGTCTTCAGTATAGCCGTCAATCTGGATGTTGTTTCTGTCCATGATGACGCAGAGATTGTTGAGCTTGTGCTTGCCTGCCAGCATGAGTGCTTCCCAGGTGTTGCCCGCGTCATGCTCTCCGTCGCTGGTGATGCAGTAGATTCTGATTTTTTTGTTGTTCATTTTGGCGGCTAACGCCATGCCTACTGCCTGTGAAAGTCCGCTGCCGAGCGGTCCACTGGTTGTTTCAAGTCCCGGAAGCGCAAGCCTGTGTGGGTGGCCCTGCAGTCTGCTGCCAAATTGTCGTAGCGTGAGCAGTTCTTCAGCAGGAAAGTATCCTGCTTCTGCCATGGTGGCGTACAAGACCGGACAGATGTGGCCGTTGGACAGCACGAGTCTGTCACGGTCTGGCCAGTCTGGCTCGTTGGGCTTGTGGTGCAGGACGTGAAAGTAGAGCGCGACGAAGATATCTGCCATTCCAAGAGGTCCTGCCGAATGGCCTGATCCTGCGGCGACAAGCATGCGGATGATGTCCTGCCGCACAGTATTGGCAAGCAGTTGGAGTTTTTTTACGTCAGTGACTTTACGCATCTGCACCTCTTTAAACGTATGCGTACTCCCTATTATTTAAAAGCTTTCATGCCCATCACGCCGTGACCACGCAGAAGTGTCCCGTGTCAGCGTCAGGGTAGACGCCGATGACTGCGGTGTTGATGTGTCTGCCTCTTAGGTAGTTCGCGATCTTGCGGAGCTGGTTTGTGAGATCAATTCGGGAGCGCTTGCCGTTGCCGCTTTTGACTTCCACAAACGTAGTTTTAACGCGGTCGTTTACAAGGTGGCTGATGACGACGTCTGGCTGCGCAATCGCGCGGTGCCTTTTTCGCAGGGGGTATTCCGTGCAGGCAGAGATGATGGTGTTCTTGTCAATGCCGACGATTTCAGGATGCGCGAGGATCCAATACTTGAGCTGCTCGTGGCGTTGGAGGCTGCCCCGCTGGTATCGCATCCGATGCCTTCTGAGACGTTTCAGTATTTAAGAATTGTCTTGAATGCCGGAACCACTCCGATGGCCGCAACTGGCATTGAGTCTCGCCCACATCACTCGACATATTCCACACCTGGCAAATCTTTGAATTGCCGGTCGCCGGTGAGAAACAGGAGGTCGTGTCTCCTCGCGAATGCGTATCCGATGGAGTCTGCATAGGACAAGTCTCTTTTTTTGAATTGTTGGCGAAACAGAATGGCGTCGCGTATAACGTCATTGGTGATTTCTTGTGTGTGGACAATTGACTGTAAAAGGATGTTCGCAAATTCCTGGTTGTATTTGAGCAGCCCCCACCATGAGAGCTCAATTTTGTGAAGAATGGTTGTAATGAGGGGATAATCCTCATACGCTTTATATGCAGGATTGTGTTTAAGGAGTTCGATGATGGCGTATGTGTCAAAAAAATAATTCACCATCCTTTTCGCAGCTCGTCTTTGATTTTTTGTGTAGGTTCAGCCATCGTGAGCGGGCCAAGATTCCATATGTCTCGCGCGCGTGTCACTTTTTCAACAGTCACGCGGATTTTCTCTAAGGGTTTGAGCTGGATTCTCTTTACAACTTCCTGTGGAATAATAATGCCTACTGAACTGCCCCATTGTTTCGCAATGCATTCAATCTCTTCTCTCATGTTAGATAATAATGAGATGAAGTTATATATAAATCTAACGATATATTTATGAACACAAATAAAACGCTCTCCAATATGTTTGTCTGGATCAAAAGAGTGCTGATGTTGATTGGCGTGTATGTCGTATTGAGTTATTTTGGGGTATGGGACTCTTTTCTTGACCTGTTGTGGGACGTCCCAAGAATTGTGGGTGCAGCAGTTTTAGGAGACTGAATAATTGTTCTCACTTTGTCCAGTCAAGCGTGCTTCCTTTTCCGCCGCTCAGGTGCCTGTACGCTTCAAGTGCGGCGATGGCGCCTTCTCCTGCGGAAATGACTGTTTGCTTGTACGGCACAGTAGTCACGTCGCCTGCGGCAAATATGCCCGGGTCTGATGTCCTGTTTCTGTCGTCTATGATTATTTCGCCTTGAGGCGTGAGTTTGACAAGGTGTTTGACCATGTCGTTTTCAACCACGTATCCTATTTCCACAAATAAGCCGTCAATCGGGAGTTCTGTTGTCTCGTTTGTTTTCAAATTCTTTACAACAACTGATTTCACGAGTTTTTCCCCTTTGATTTCCAGAGGGATATGTGATCGCAAGAGCTCAATGTTCGCGTGGTCCTTCATTTTTTGCACGGATATTTCGTCTGCACGGAATTCATCGCGGCGATGCAGAAGATAGACTTTTTTGGCAATGGCGGCAAGTTCGAGTGTTGCTTCGACAGCGGAGTTTCCTCCGCCGACAACTGCTGCTGTTTTGTTTCTGAAAAGTGGAGCATCACAAGTTGCACACGTGCTTACTCCTCTTCCCAAAAATTTTGACTCTCCAGGTATGCCCAATTCCTTGTGGACTTTTCCATGGCACAAGATGAGCGCGCGACAGGTGAGTTCTCCGTTTTCTGCAATGTTCACGCGGTACGTGCTTCCTTCCTTGTCGACTTTAGCGACTTTTCCCATTCTTATTTCTGCGCCGAAACTTTCTGCGTTTTCCTTGAATTTTTGCATGAGCGTTGGTCCTGGCATGGCGCCAACACCCGGATAATTCTCTATATGGCTGGTGAGGTTTGTTTGTCCGCCGATGTCTGCAGAAATGACAAGCGTCTTGAGCTTTTTGCGGCACGCGTAGATGGCGGCTGTTAATCCTGCGGCTCCTGCGCCGACAATGATGACGTCATACTCAGTCATGAAATGTTTGGTTTGGAACTGATTTATATAATTAACTCTTCAAGAAAAAATTATCGAAAAACTTTTCCTGCACTGTATCCTGCAGCATAACCAACTCCTGACACGCCCGAAATGAACGGTTGGGAAAGGCATTACAACGAAGACGCAGGATGTACGGAAGTACCTTCGGTTCTCAAAGCAGTATTGTCCATTGTGACATAAAGAAGAATTTACTGGCGTGAAGAGGCGTCTGGCATATCTCTTACTGGTCTAAACCTGGGGCGCGGTACACGACAAGTTCCTGGAGTGTCTCGCTGTGTCGTGCGACGCCAAGCACCTCGTACAGATTTCCCTTATAATGCTCGTAAATTCCCAATGCCATTGTAGTCATATTACCACCGTAGTAAATTCCCAATCATACCATCATCGTCACCCGGATTTTCTTGAACGAGCGAGCGTTAGCGAGCGAGTTCAGAAAATTCGCCGTAGCGGCTACTACTTCTTCTTTCCCGCCGATGCACATTTGCTCGAACAAAACCACACGATTCGTCCTTTGAGTTCGCGTTCGATGATGTGGTCTTTGCCTTGGCAGAGGGGTTTTTCGCAGTTGGCGCAGTCGCCGAGTTCGCCTTTGCTTTCTGCTCCTTCCATGAAGGCTTCTTCCCAGGGCGCGATTTCGCCTTCTTCTTCTTCGAGTTCGTCGCGTCCTTCAGGGCTGTACACGTCTGGCGTGGCAAGTCCTGTATGCATGCGCATTTCCTGCTCTTCGTGCGTCCACGCGTGTTCTTCTGGCTCGAGAAAGTCGTCCTTGTCTGCGTCAAGGTCTTCTTTATCAATTCTCCCTGAAAAAATATCTCCTTTGGCGCGCGGATTGATTTTGTATGGTTTCGCGTCTTTTGGCGGCTTTTTTTCCTTGTCTGCCTTTTCCACCCTCACTTTGGTGACTATCTTTTTCGATTTGGATCGGACTGTTGCTTTGGCAGGCTTCTCCTTTTTTTGCATATGGTTCGCGGGGCATACCGGTTATTTAAACTTTATGTTGCAAGGATTTTTAAAAGACCAGGCGCGACTGTATCTCATGCTTCCTGACGTTCTGTTTCCCCATGACGTCCAGCGTCCAATGCAGAAGGACTTGGTGCAGGACATCATCAATGCCATTAAGTCGAAAACCCCGCTTATAGCCCATGCCCCGACTGGTTTGGGGAAGACTGCTGCTGCATTGGGCCCGGCGTTGGCAGTCGCGATTCGAGACAAACTGTCTGTTTTCTTCCTGACGTCCCGCCACACCCAGCATGAACTGGTGCAGGCGACTGTGCGCAGGATTCGGGAAAAGTTTAACGTGAATATTCTGGCGACGTCCATGGTGGGCAAAAAGTGGATGTGCGCTCAGCCAGGTGCGTCTTCAATGATGAATCATGACTTTACAGAGTATTGCAGGCACTTGCGCGAAAATAGCCAATGTGATTTTTTCTCTAACGCCCGGAAGCTCTCTACTTCAGGAAAGGTTGTTCTGGAACAGTTGCGGAATGACAGTCCTATGAGTGCTGAGCGGATGGTGTCTGTGTGCAGCGGGAGCGGGTTGTGCCCATATGAAATGTCGTTGTACGTGGCAAAGGAGGCTCACGTGATTATTACTGATTATTTTTACCTGTTCAGCCCGGTTATTCGGGAGAGTTTTTTGTCAAAAGTGGGGAAGGAGTTGGATAAGTCCATCGTGATTATTGATGAAGGACATAATCTGCCGTCGAGAATTCGGGACCTGACGACGTCGTACGTCAGCAACCTGCAGTTGGCGCGTGCGGTGAAAGAGGCGAAAAAGTTCAGTCTCGAGGAGCCATTGGGGTTGCTGGTGGACGTTCAGGATGCATTGAATGCCTTGTCTAAAAATCTGCAGAGTGGGTCGGAAGTGCTCGTGGCAAAGGAGCAGTTTGCCAAGGCGGTGAGCGTCAACCAGCCGTTTGGCGACGTGGTGAGCATGCTTGATTTTGCGGCTGAAGTGGTGTATGACAGCCAGCCGCACAGTTCGATTGCCGCTGTTGCGCGGTTTTTGGAGGCGTGGCACGGCCCTGACGAGGGCTATGCGCGGATTTTGTCCCGCTCTGATCCGTCGATTACGCTGTTCAACAAGTGTCTTGACCCGTCGGCGTTGACTCAGCAGGTTGTTCAGCTGGCGCACTCCACGATTATCATGAGCGGCACGCTGTCGCCAGCGCCAATGTTCCGTGATTTGCTGGGTTTTCCTGCCAGCACGGTTTTGCGCGAGTACCCTTCTCCTTTTCCTGCCAGTAATAGGCTGGTGTTGATTGTGCCAAAAACAACAACAAAGTACGCGGCTCGGAGCGATGCCCAGTTTACCAGGATTGCTCAGGAGGTGGCGGGCATGGTGGACTGCGTGCCTGGTTCGTGCGCAGTGTTTTTTCCAAGCTATTACTTGCGCGATGCGGTGTATCGCGCGCTTGAACCTTTAGTACAGCGGACTTTTTTTCTTGAGCAGCCAAATATGGCAAAGGAGGACAAGCAGGCAGTGATCGAACGGTTCAAGAAGTATAAGGGCGCAGTGTTGTTGGGTGCGGCGGCCGGGAGTTTTGGCGAAGGGATTGATATGCCGGGAATTCTGGATGCAGTCATCATTGTTGGCCTGCCGCTTGACCGGCCTGATTTGGAAACCCAGCAGTTGATTGCGTATTATGATCGCAAATTCGGCAGGGGATGGGATTATGGATATATTCTTCCTGCGTTGACAAAAACATTTCAGAACGCAGGAAGGTGCATACGCTCAGAATCAGATAGAGGGGTG
This sequence comes from Candidatus Woesearchaeota archaeon, assembly GCA_016203345.1. Lineage (GTDB taxonomy): Archaea > Nanobdellota > Nanobdellia > Woesearchaeales > ARS49 > JACQIC01. The sequence continues at coordinate 8,295 of JACQMZ010000078.1, forward strand.
ATTGTTTTCTTAGATGAGAGGTACATTCAACCGCAGTACAGAAGGGTGTTTCCAGCTGACTGGAACGTCCTGGTGACTCCAGATTATCGGTCGCATATGATGACGTTTTATGCCAGCAGTTCAAATAGAGAGCGTTGAATGGCCCAGTATTTCCGTGTGAGCATTGCGAACTCGGAAATACGGTTTGCGTGGGAAAGGTATGCTTTTGTCAACCTATGCGGGACAGAACATGAATCGTGATCACTATCGCCGCAAGACTCCTGAAGACTTTCCTGACAAAACGTCTGTTGCAGGAAGTGAGTTTGAAAAAGTGAGGGGGCTGAGATATGGCTGGAATCCAGGGGACCCTGCGGCGTGGTACAGGGAAGTGGGCGCAACAGGTCCGTGCGCCGGGACTGCAAAGATCGTGCAAGAAAACCCGAACAAGCCGATTGGTTACATCAACATGGAAGACGTTGATGCAGGTTTGCGGCTGGTGCACAAGCTGTATTCTGTGTTTGGGCATGTGGAGTATGTTGCGGCGGTGTTTTGGTGCAGGAGAGGTATGACTCAAAGATTACTTCGCCCGACAAGTTTTCAGTCATATCCGCGCGTGCGCCTACTGATGGTGAGCGGTGCTTTTCTCATTGAACTGCATGTCTCATTGAGCGCCAAGAGTCCGTGATGGTACAGTGTCAATAAACAAATCATTGTATTCTACAGTCTGTGCTGGTTTGCCGTTTTCAATGCGTTCAAGCTTTAGGGGGAGTCCGTTGATTGGGTCGATCCAGAGAAGGGTTTGGTTTTGCCTGTTGCGGCGGAAGACTGCAAGTGTTGCGAGCCGGTTGCCAACGTGCTGTTTTTCAATGACTTCGAATGGCGTGCTGTTTTGAAATTCGTTGAGCAGTTGCTCTGGTGTTGTGAATGTTGCGTAGTCGGCATACCTAAGAGGAAAAGACCTGTTGACGAGTTTGTCGCACGGACTTTTCACGTCGCTTGCAAGAAACTCTTCTGGTATGACGCACACTCCGATTGCTGTTTGTAGCAACTGGTCAAAGTAAATTCTGTTGATCACGACAGGCGTGCTGGTTTTGTTAGTGACGAGCTTTCCGATGCCAATAGGTATGGGCAGGTCGAGCTGTACTCGTGGTCCGGCCACTATGTACGTATAGGTGTGTTGCTTGTACTCGTATCCTGTGATCTGTCGAGCTTGTTGCAGCGCTTCAGTAATGATGGTCGGTCTTCTGATCACAACCGGAGCAGGGGCTGGCCTGGGCGGGTTGCTGACTGGCAGGGGTTCTTGCGCGAGCCGCTCAAGCACTGCAGGGTCTTTGTTGTCACAGATCGCGTTTGAGTCAAGGTCCTGACAGCATGTTGTGCCGTTCCAACTGCTGAGTGCGGGACACGACCGGGTCTCTGTTATCTGTTGTGCACAACCTATCAAGAACGGTATCAATAGTAAGAGCCATGTTCGCATAAGGAGTGTAGAACCGTTGTCTTTCATAAAACTTTTCAAAAAAACCCGACAATTTCTGAGTGAGCTGTGGCGAATTCGAAATTGTCGTTAGTCAATGTACCTCATGATTGCATCCTGGCTTGGGACAGGGCACGTGCATTGCTCTCGTGTATGCAGGAATTCACCTTTGCATTCCGCGCCGTACTGGATTTGCTGTACAACACAGAGAGGTCCTGATTCTTCAAGTCTGACATAGGGGCGGGCGAATGATTTTTTGTGGCAGCTGAAGCAGAGGAGTTCGCGGTCTTGGCCTGTGGCGTACGTGATGTCTTGTTCTCCTTCCCGTTCAGGATGGCCGACAATGTTTTTGGCATATGGCTTAAGCTTTTTTGGCAGTCCGTAACTGGGTGTTTGCGTGAGCGTATTGTGCGGGAAGCTTTTGAAGGTAGTAGTATCCTCATCGCGAACCGCATTCCCAGTGTGCGAATCAACATACCATCCAGTACTTGCGACGAGCAACACAATGACGAGTCCGGCAATAACTGTTTGGTTCATGCCTCTTTTCAAAAGATTACATAGTAGTGGACTATATAAAATTGCCGAAGGGTAAAGACATATATAATTGAAATGCTGTGAGTTCGGCATGATTCAGGAAAGTTCTGCTCGTATTCAGGCGTCTACTGGAAGAATTAGTCGGAAACTGGAAGTGTTTTACAATCCGGTGATGTCACACAATAGGGATCTTACTGTTGCTGTTGTGAATGCGTGGAAGAGAAAGAATATTCGTGCGGCTGATCCGTTGGCCGCTTCTGGCGTGCGTGCTATTCGTTTGCTCAAGGAGTGCAGGAATGTTTCTTTTGTTGCCGCGAATGATTCAAACAGGTCTGCTGTTGCGCAGATGCGGAGGAATTTCTCATTAAACAAGATTTCAAAATCCAAGCATTCCGTTTCAGGTCAGGATGCAAGCCAGTTTTTGCTTGAGTCGTTTGGATTTGATTTCATAGATATTGATCCTTTCGGCTCACCTAACCCTTTCCTGGATGCGGCAGTGAAGCGGCTGTCTCGCGGTGGCATTCTTGCAGTCACTGCAACAGATACGGCAGCTTTAGCAGGCACGAGCCCGCACGCGTGCGAGAGAAAATATTGGGCTGTGCCGTTGAAGTCTGCAAGCTTGCACGAGATTGGTCTGCGTATTCTGATTCGTAAAATTCAGTTGATTGCCGCCCAGTACGAGAAGGCGCTGGTGCCTGTGTTTTCGTATGCGTCATTGCATTATATGCGGGTGTTTCTCGAAAATAAAAAATCAAAATCTGCAGTTGATGAAGTGATTGAACAACATCATTTGTTGGGGTATTGCGACGACTGCACTGATTTGAAAGTGCTTGACCGCCACGAGTGCGGGTGCGGTGAGCAGTTTCGCGTTGCTGGGCCGGTGTGGACTGGGCAATTATGGGACACGTCGTTGGTGAAACGGATGCGTTCGTCATGCGCGGAGTGTTCTGGATTGCTCTGCACACTCGCGCAGGAATCCAGCGTCCATGCCATTGGTGTTGTCGATGTGAACGAGGTTGCCAGCAGGCTGAGAATGTCGCCGCCAAAGCGGGAACTTATTTTTGCAGGGCTTAAGCGAAAAGGATTTTCAGTTGCTCCCACACATTTGAACAGAAATGCAATGAGAACCGATGCGCCAATTAGTGTTGCTCGACAAGTGCTTCAGACTCTTTCCCGTACGTGTTAAGCTTCAGTTATCGTTTGCTCACCGCAGGGTTTGTCGAGAACACGAATTTTGCGAATTCGCGCCTGCGGGCGCTCATTCAGCAAAATTCACATCACAATGCTCCCGTAGTAATTCACCAAGAATATTGTGAATTTCCCTGAGCGAGCAGCGCGAGCTCGGGAAATTCGTACTCACAGAATAGCTAAACAGGTACGTGCCCGAAAGATTTAAGTCAATGGTTGTCGCCGCCTGTTTTATGGACGAGAAGCAGGAGACGCGGCTGGCGTATGAGCAGTACGCTGATGTGTTTGAACAAAAGGCAGCTTCGTACCTGGAGAGATACATCAAGGATGACGCGAATCAGTTCCTTTCTCTTTTGCCCGGTCGTCGGGTTCTTGATGTGGGATGTGGTCCGGGGAGGGATCTTGAATTTTTTTCCAGAAGCGGCATGGCTGCCGTGGGCGTGGATAACGCGCAGTCTATGGTAGACAAGTGCCACGGGAAAGGGTTCCGCGTGTACCAAATGGATCTGGAGCATTTGACGTTTGAACCTGATTCTTTTGATGGAGTGTGGGCGTATGCGTCGCTGTTGCACGTTCCCAAGTGCAGATTCCCTTCTACATTGCAAGAGATGATGCGCGTGTTGGATGAGGAAGGGATTTTTTACTTGGGCATGAAAGAGGGTGTGGGTGAGGTGATGAAGCCGAGTGCGGGCATGGGTGGGCAGAGAAGATTGTTTTCGTTTTATTCACGGCAGGAATTGGAGACAGTCTTGGATCAGTGGTGTGAAATTCTTCATTTCAGCAGTACAGTTCCTGCATCTGATGATGTGTTCTTGAACTTTCTGTGCAGGAAGAAGAAAGTCATGACGAAATAATTGTAGCAAGAAAGTACTTGTTTAGCTCTCCTGTGAGTACGAATTTTGCGAACTCCCTCGCTTGCGCTCGGTCGTTCAGCAAAATTCACAATATTTGTAAGTGAATTACTACGGGAGCTTTGTGACTACGTTAAGAT
>JACQMZ010000079.1 GCA_016203345.1 Candidatus Woesearchaeota archaeon
AAAATTCGTACCCACAGGAGGGCTAAACAGGTACGATTACGCTCGACAACGCGCATGTTTGCAGTAATTCGACAAGCACTCCTCATCCTCGGAACACGTCAAGTCAAGACCCCTTTTCAACTGGCACGTCCTTGTTTTCACATCCCCCTGCCTGCAAAACTTTCCATCATTACAAAACATGTCAGACGGACAATCCTCTGACACACAACACGCGACATCCTCGCCTGACAAACGCACTGTTGCCAGACCGATTTCTTGGTCCAGTGAAGACACCAGAAAAATACTCGCGGCAATTGCCGTGATGACGAAAAGCCCGAAATAATAATGAGTCAGTATTTCCGAGTTCACTTCGTTCACTCAGGAAATACTGTAACTTAAAATATGTTTGTATTACGCGCGTAGCAACATTTATCTTTACCTTCAGCTACTACGTACTATGCCACGTATTTGGAAGGAAGAATGGAAAACGTACAAGGCAGTGTTTGACCAGTTTAGCGAACGCAACCTGCACAAGCTCATTTCCAACGGAACCATTGACGGGCTGGACTCGCCCCTGTCCATCGGCAAAGAAGCAAACATTTTCACTGCCAAACGCGGCGATGAAACTGTTGTCGTCAAAATGTACCGCGTCAGCAACTGTGACTTCAACCGCATGTATGACTACCTCAAATACGACCCGCGATTTGAAGTCAAACGGTCATCACGACAAATCGTTTTTGCATGGGCACAAAGAGAATACCGCAACCTCCTGCTCGCACGCGACGCCAACGTCGCAGTCCCTGTGCCATACGCCATACTATATAACATTCTCGTCATGGGATGCATCTTTACAGGCAACCAAGTCGCCCAAAAACTCATGAATGACCAGCCGAAGAATCCAAAAAAGTTCTTTGACGAACTCCTGGGTGAAATGAAAAAAATGCGACAAGCAGGACTTGCGCATGGAGACCTTTCACCCTTCAACATCCTCAACGCAGACCAACACCCAGTCATTATAGATTGGTCAGCAGGAACCACCAAAGACAATTCAAACTACGAAGAATACTGGCAACGAGACATCAAAAACGTCTGCACGTACTTCAAGAAGATTGGAATAAAAGCGGATGAAGAAAAAGTCAAAGCGGTTATACTTGCACAAGGTTTTTGTTTTACTTAGAGTAAATCAGCCTCTACACCTGACTCCTGATTTCAATGAAATATTTAATCGTAAATCTCACGGCCCTTTCGGTCCGTATGATTTGGAAGACACTTTGGCGTACATTGAGGATTTGTCCAGTAGACCTCAATGGGCAGGCGGTACAATATCAATGAGTCCGTCAGGACATCCTTTGGTGCAGGGATATTTCTGCTAATGAAAGACATACCGTCAAACGGTATCACAGTATTTCCTGAGTGAGCGAAAGCGAACTCCGAAATACTGAAAACCTTTAAAAGCAAATGCCGTTTGGCTCTACTCAAGTTGCGCAATCGCGCGATCACCTCCATGAGTGAAGCATTCATTTACGAACTCAAGATCCCATTGGATCGAGTAGCAGTACTGATCGGCCAAAAAGGAGATGTTAAGCGCCAGCTTGAAACACTGACGCATGCCACCATCAACGTGGACTCTCAAGAAGGAGAAGTACGCTTGTCAGGCACAGACCCTCTCAATTTGTACGCTCTCCGCGAAATTGTCCGCGCCATCGGCAGAGGCTTCAGCCCAGAAATTGCTCAACTCCTGCTCAAGCAGGATTATGGGTACGAGCAAATCAACATCCTCGACTATGCCGCCACCAAAAACGCCATGCTTCGTCTGAAGGGCAGAGTCATTGGCGAGGAGGGCAAAAGCAGGCGCACCATCGAGGAACTCTCGGAATGCTTTGTCTCGGTGTACGGCAAAACCGTCGGGCTCATCGGACAACTCGAATGGCTTCCCCTCGCGAGACGAGCAATAGAAAGCCTTTTAGCAGGATCCCCACATGCCACCGTGTACCGGTGGCTGGAACGCAGACGAAAAGAAATGAGAAGACCACAATGAGCGTCATTGCAGAAGAACTCGCAAAAAAGCAACGCGAAGTCTCAGTCGCAGAATTCTTCGAAAGAAACCGACACCTCCTGGGCTTTGACAACAAGCGAAAAGCACTCCTTACAGTCGTCAAAGAAGCTGTAGATAATGCCCTTGACGCGTGTGAGGAAGCCAGAATTTTGCCGGACATATCTGTTGAAGTCATTGACATGACTAATGACCGGTTTCGCATCATCGTAGAAGACAACGGACCCGGCATCGTGAAAAAAAACATTCCAAACGTCTTCGCAAAACTTCTCTACGGCTCAAAATTCCACGCCATGAAACAATCGCGCGGGCAGCAAGGCATAGGAATTTCGGCAGCAGTCCTGTATGCGCAACTTACGACAGGAAGGCCGGCAAAAATAACATCAAAAATTTCCAAAGACCATCCTGCAGAATATTTCGAGCTGCACCTCGACACACAAAAAAACGCTCCTGAAATTGTCAAAGAAGAGCAGAAAGTGTGGAAAAAAGAACACGGCGTGAAGATTGAACTTGACATTTCCGCCACTTATCAGAAAGGCGACCAAAGCGTTGACACGTACCTCAAAGAAACAGCCATTGTCAACCCCCACGCCACCATCATTTACACCAGCCCAAAAGCAGAACAGCTCGTGTTTCCCCGTGCCACTGACAAGCTCCCCATTCAACCCCATGAGATAAAACCACACCCAGAAGGCGTTGAACTCGGCAGAATGCAAAAAATGCTCAAGTTTACAGAAAGCAGAACACTCCAAAGTTTTCTCACCAATGAATTCTCCCGCGTCGGGCCAAACACGGCAAAAGAAATCTGCCAAAACGCAACACTCCTGCCACAAATGAAGCCCAGCGACATGCAACTTGCTGACATGGAAAAGCTGATGGACGGCATCACCAAGACAAAAATAATGGCGCCACCCACAGACTGTGTCGTCCCCATAGGAGCAGACCTGCTGGAAAAAGGCCTCAAGAAAGAAATTGCAGCAGAATTTTACACGTCAGTAACACGATCACCATCAGTCTATCGCGGAACACCATTCGTTGTCGAAATCGCGTTGGCCTATGGCGGCGCCCAACCAGCAGACCAATCAATTACCGTTCTCAGATTTGCCAATAGAGTTCCGCTCCTTTATCAGCAAAGCGCATGTGCGTCATTCAAGTCTGTTCTCGGCATCAATTGGAAACCCTACGGCCTGCAACAAAGCCAGGGAGCGCTCCCAAGCGGACCCCTGACTATCGCCGTTCACCTCGCAAGCGTATGGCCGCCCTTCACATCAGAAGCAAAAGAAGCCATTGCACACTATCCGGAAATCGTCAAAGAAATGAAGCTCGCCCTACAGGAATGCGGGCGAAAGCTCGGGTTGTACGTCAACAAGAAAAGACGCGCGCAAGAAGAGCAAGAGCGCGTCAACATATTCGAAGTCTATATTCCAGAGGTTGCTGCAAGCGTCGCAGAACTCGCCGGCGAGAAAAAAGAAAAACTACTTGAAAGCCTCCAAAAAATGCTTGCAAAAAACAAAGAATTCATCGCAAAACACAAAGGACAAGAAGTAACAGAAAACAAACACGAAAAGAAAGACGCAGAGGACCAAGTGTCTCTCAAACGCTTCGCAGAACGTGATGACAATGACTGAAAAAATAAAGCAAAAACTAATCGAACTCGGCAGAGACGTGGCAGACCAGATACTGAAAAACAAAAATCCTGCCATCGACATCCCTGTACGCGCCCTCTCAAACGTTGTCTTCAACAAGAAAGAGCAAACACTCGAACTCGGCAACAAATCATCCGAACGGTCATTCTTCAATGTTGGACACGTGAAAAAATTCCTACAAACCATAGAAGTCGCGAAAATCAGCAAAGAACTTCTTGACGTGCAAAAACACGCCAGCCTCAGGGACGTCTTTTACATGGCAAAGCGCACCATTCCCAACAGCAAAATAAATCTTGTCGACGAGCAAACCGAATCCGACGATGCGATTGAAGATCTCGAACTGGTTACAGGACATTCCCGCGAACTCCTGAACATCAATGCAAACAAAATGGGTTCAGTCGCGGGCAAAGTTGTCATCGAAGACAAGGGAGATGAAATCGACTGGAGCAAAATGGGATCAGGCGGGTGGAGCATCCCCTCAAATGTTGAAGAGATCAAATTCAAAAAAGTACAGGCAAAATACGTCATCTACATGGAAAAAGCGGCAGTCTGGGAAAGACTCCATGAAGACAAATTCTGGGACAAACAAAACTGCATCATCATGAGCTCACAAGGACAAACCACCAGAGGAATCAGAAGACTCCTCCAGAGACTATCACAAGAACACAACCTTCCCATTTACGTCCTGTGCGACGGAGACATCTGGGGTGCATACATTTACAGCGTACTAAAATATGGTTCCATCAACCTTGCTCACATGTCAGAAAACATGACCATCAAAACAGCTAAATTCCTCGGCATAACCATGGACGACATTGAAAAATACGGACTTAAAAAACACTTGATCACACTCACTGAAAACGACTACAAGCGCATCGACCAGCTGCAAAATTATGAATGGTTCAAAGACAACAAACACTGGCAAAGACAATTCAAACTCATGTTGTCACTGAAGGGAAAAGTCGAAATCCAGTCGCTCAGTAGCAGAGGCATCACGTTCATCTCTGAAAAATACCTTCCTGAAAAAATCAAGAATCAGGACTGGATAGAATAACAGTTTTCGTACCTGTTTAGCTCTCCTGTGAGTACGAATTTTGCGAACTCCCTCGCTTGCGCTCGGTCGTTCAGCAAAATTCACAA
>JACQMZ010000072.1 GCA_016203345.1 Candidatus Woesearchaeota archaeon
GTATAGGAACACACACAAACTGTACATTAGAGGAAGGAGAAACATTCTAAAATTTTATAAGCAGATAGGATTTGTCAGTGAAATAAAAAACAAGAAATTGGAGTTTGTAATTCTGCATTACAAGAAAGAGAGTTCGTTATATGATTATGTTCCCTTCATTTCTGATTACATTCGACAGCAAGTGGGTCATGTTGAATTTATAGACAAGCATAATTTTGATAGGTATGGCTCCATGCGGGAAAACTACCAACAGGTGGCGACTCTTACCTTGCAAAAAACAGGACAAGACGTTTCTTCGCTTTTTGAATACCTCCTGACCTATGATTATCTGTTTGAGAGGGTAGTAAGGGTAGAACAATCAGGCATTGCGAAAGTGTATTCGGTCAAAGTGGACAGCGACTGTCATTCTTTTGTTGCCAACGGTTTTATCAATCACAATACGGAGGCGCGTCTCCAGCGCGTTGCCGAGGAGCTTTTGCAGGATATTGAGAAGGAAACAGTGAAGTTTGTGCCGAATTTTGATGGGAGTCTGGAAGAGCCTTCTGTTTTGCCTGGTAAGATTCCTCATTTGTTGCTGAATGGGAGCACAGGGATCGCGGTGGGTATGGCGACGAATATTCCGCCGCATAATATGCGCGAGTTGTGCAGTGCGATTATCGCATCGATTGACAAGCCGGATATTGGCGTGGAACAATTGATGATGTTTCTGCCAGGGCCTGATTTCCCGACAGGGGGCTTGATTTGTGGGACGGCAGGAGTGAAAGACGCGTATAGGACTGGTCGTGGTAAGATTGTCGTCAGGGCGCGTCATCACGTTGAGGAAATCAAAAATAGGTTGCGCTTGATTATTTCTGAAATTCCGTATCAGGTGAACAAGGCGGAAATGATTGAACAGATCGCGTCATTGGTGCGGGACAAGAAAATTGTCGGCATTTCTGACTTGCGGGATGAGAGCGATCGCGAGGGCATGCGTGTGGTGATTGAGTTGAAGCAGGGCATGAGTCCTGATGTGGTGATGAACCAGTTGTTTATGCACACGCGGTTGCAGGAGAATTTTGGAGTGATCAATCTCGCGCTTGTGGAGAATCAGCCGAGAATTTTGCCGTTGGTGGACATGATCAAATTGTTTGTTGCTCACCGGCAGGACATGGTGCGGAAGCGCACAGAGTATGATTTGCGTGAGGCCGAAAAGAAGGCGCACTTGCTGGAAGGACTCATTGTCGCGTTGGACCATATTGATGAGATTATTGCATTTTTGAAAAAAACGAAGTCGACTGATGCTGCCAAGACCGGCTTGATGCAGGACTACCAGTTGAGTTCCGAACAGGCAGGCGCGATTCTGGATATGAAACTTTCAAAGTTGACGAATTTGGAGCAGGAAAAGATTCGTGAAGAGCACAAGAATTTGCTTGTGCAGATCGCTGACTTTAAGGATATTCTTGCGTCAGGGCAGAGAATTTTGTCTATCATAAAGAGCGAATTGGCTGACTTGGCAAACAGGTTTGGGGATGCGCGGAGAACTATGATCCAGCATGAGGGCGTGGAGGAAATCACGCATGAAGAGATGATCAAGCCCGAGGATGTTGTGGTGACAATGAGCCATGGCGGCTACGTGAAGAGATTGCCTGTTGACACGTACAAACAGCAGCGGCGTGGTGGCAAGGGCATTATCGCGGCTGAAACAAAGGATGAGGACTACATTGAGCACTTGTTTGTGGCGAACACGCATGACAATTTGTTGTTTTTTACGAATTTGGGAAAAGTGCATTGGCTGCGCGTGTTTGAGGTTCCTGAAGCAGGAAGGTACGCGCGTGGTGGAAGCGTCGCGAATGTGTTGAATCTGGCGCCTGATGAGCGCGTGACCAGTACGCTGGCAGTGAAGGAGTTTGCAGAGGACAAGTTTGTGTTTTTCGTGACGAAAAACGGCATTGTAAAAAAGACAAGTTTGTCCTCGTATGGCAACCCGAGAAAAGGGGGAATTATTGCTGTTGGCTTGGATGAGAAGGACGAGCTGATAAGCACGATGTTGACTGATGGAAAAGCGCACGTAATTTTGGCGACAAAAGAGGGTTTGGCGATTCGGTTTGGCGAAGAGGATGTTCGTCCGATGGGAAGGGCGGCAGGTGGAGTTATTGGCATTCGTCTGCACGAGGGTGATTGCGTGATTGATGCTGTGGTTGCTGACGAAACAAAATCATTGTTGTCAATCACCGAGGGCGGGTTTGGCAAGCGGACTCCTATCGCTGATTATCGCCTGATTGGGCGTGGCGGGATGGGCGTGATTAATTTGAAAATTACAGACAAGAATAAAGGGATTGTGGCAGTGAAGGCAGTGTCGGATACGGATGAGGTGATGATTATTACGAAGAATAATATCATGATTCGGACTCCTGCCGGCGGGATTAGTGTGGTGGGCAGGAATACGCAGGGTGTGCACGTTATGCGTCTTGCGGATGGTGATGAGGTCGTGGCGTGCACTCTTGTGGCGAAGGAAGAACAGGAGCCATGATACAGGGTTTTGTGCTCGCGCACCGTGGAACTGAGGACGTCGCGGCCGGGGAGTTGCGAAGTTGTGGCGCTGCGGATGTGGCAGTGTGTGACTGTGGCGTGTTGTTTTCGTGCAGGGATCTTCCATCATTGTGCATAGTCGCATACCAATTGCGTTCTGCTCTGAAGGTTTTGTGGGTGCTTTCACAAAGTGACACTATCGATGTAAGCAATGTTGATTTTACTTGGGCTGCCGGCAAGTCGTTTGCTGTCAGGTCTGATCAGGATTCAGTTGACGAAGGAGACATTGGCGCGGTGATTGTTGACATGACAGGGTTAAAGGTGTCTTTAAGCAATCCTGCTGTGACTTTTTTCGTGACACAGTGTGGCACGAAAATGCTTTTTGGAGTGGACGTGACAGGTATTGATTTGGGGCGCAGGGAGTATCGCGTTTTTTTGGGTCCGACGAGCATTAAGGGCACGTTGGCGTTTTCGTTGTTGCAGTGTGGTGGCTGGAAACCTGGCATGTCATTGCTTGACCCGTTTTGCCAGTCAGGTGCTGTGGTGATTGAAGCTGCTCTTGCTGCGAGAAGAATGCCTGTGGCATTCCATTTGAAGCAACAGCTTGCGTTCACGAAAATCGTGGAACAGGATGTCTGTTCTGCGATTGACAAGGACGTTCTGCCTGAGGAAAAGCTTGAAGTGTTTGCGTTTGATCCTCATTTCAAGCACATCAGCGCGACGCAGAAGAACGCGAAGATCGCTCAGGTGAACAAGTGCTTGGAATACTCGCGACAAGACATCGATTGGTTGGACGTGAAGCTGGAGAAGGACAGCATTGATTGCATCGTCACGTGCCTGCCTGCAGAAAAAGACTTGAAAAAAGGTGATATTCAGGCGTTGTTTTTGCGGGCGAAACCTGTGCTGAAAAAGACAGGAACAATCACGATTCTCACGCAAAAAAGACAGCAGGAAATTCGTGACACGGCAAAGGAGTATGTCTTGAAAGAGCAGAGAACTGTGTGGCAGGGACAGAGTGCCTTCAGTGTGATGGTGTTTACATGGAAAGAGAAATAATTTCTTCTTCCTTTTTATCTTTCAAATCGATAATTACTCCGGATATGAATTCCCTGACACGCAGCCTAATCGTGCCATCACGTTTCTTCTCGTGTTTCATGCTTTTGTCTTCGCGCGACTGTGTGAGCGTTAATTGTCCGACTGACTGAGCGAGGCAGAAGGGTTTTTTCTCAGCAAATTCCTGAACGAGTGCCGAAAGGCACAAGTTCGGAATTTGCAAGGAGACCGGCGGGAATCGAACCCGCTCCGAAGGCTTGCTGCCAATGTTATGCGCGCTCGTCAAAAACTCGTGGCTCCGGCGAAGCCGGGTCAACTCGTTTTTTGACTCGCGTGCCCACAGGCCTCTATACTACCAATATACGACGGCCTCCATGAAGGGAGAAGTAAGGGAAATCGTTTATAAATTTCACTGAGATTGTGGTGCTTGGCTGAAGTGGTGAATGGTGTGTGGTATGACGAACGCGGCGACGTAGACTACGCTGACTATTGCTGGGGAGTGGGAGATGGTGGGAAGTTTGAGGAGTTCAATGAGGTCGTTTGAGAATCGTGTGATGATGTACACGTTGATAAGGGCTATTGCAGGGAGGAAAATGCTGGGCATGATGAGTGGTTTGGTTTGGACTTTTTCAAGGTGTACGAGTACAGAGGTGAGTAGGAATCCGAAGAATACTCCCATGCCTGCAAGCATGGCGTACAACATGGCTCCTTGCATGATGACAAGGATTGGGACAAGCACGACAGAGACAATGAACGTGCCAAGGATGGCTATGATGAGGAAGAGCCAGATGACGAATGTGTCAAGGGCGCGGATAAAGGGGGATTTTTTCTGTTCAGCTTCTTCGAGGGAGCGGAGGGCGTGTTGAACTTCCTGTTCTGACCATCCTTTGCGCTCGAGTATCGTGTGAAGTTGTGTCATGCGAGGAGTTTTTCGACAAAGGAGACAAATTCTTGTGTTTTGTCAAAGTAATCTTTGATGATGTCTATCGTGATTTCGATTTGTTCATCGTCAACGTGCGCGGTCATCGTGACGTGGCGTCGGTATTCGTTTGACCTGTCGAAGCTGGCGTTGGCTATTTTTCTGAGGATGAGGTAGAGTTCGCAATAGTTTAGGACGTCTGGGTTCGCAGGGTAGAGTGTTTTGAAGATTTCGAGTTTCTGGCGCGGGAGTTGGGGTATCTTGTCAATTTTTTTTTGTTCAGATGCGCGTTCCAGCGCCGCCGAAACTGATGCATCATACGCATTGATGAGTCTTTCCACAATGGATTTGAGAACGTCGACCGTGCGGGTGTATTTGAGGCTGACGTACAAGAGGTGGTCTGCCCGTTTCATTTCTTGGCGGGCGAGTTCTAAGGGGTCTTGTTCGTTTTTCAGCATCATTGCCCTCTGGGCTTATAAGTGCTTGGTTTATATAAACCTTGGTACAACTAAGGTTTGAGGTCAAGTATGGCTGCCGCGAGGTCTCCCTGGTGTTTCTCGATGGCCAAGCGCGCGTCTTGTGCAGTTGCGCCTGTTTGCGCCACGACGGTGTCAACATCCTCTTGAGAAATGGAGATGACGCGAGGTTTGTCGATTGCTTTCCCCACCACTTGGTATGTTTCTTGTCCCATCATGTTTACTTTTGTCACTTGTGGCTGTTGGATGACGATGTCTTTGTCTTCACAACGGAAGATGACTTCAACTACTGATAAGTCTGTGGATGCGATGCCCATGCGTTTGAGGGCTTTCGCCATGTCTTGAGGTCGCAGGTTCATGTTACACTCCAAGGAATGCTGAGCCATACATGTGCAGAAGGATGGTCAGCATGAGAATAGATATGGCCATGACAACAACTTGTCCTGGTCTGAATTCGATTTTTGACCGGTAATCGTCGAAGAATCTGGTAAGTCCTGCAGTGCTTGCAGGCATTTGAACGCGGTTGTCTGCCATAGGATGAAATATAAGCCAGTAATATATAAACCTTGATTTTTCTTTGCGCACCTTTAAATACGTCGCTCAGTTCATTGTATTCAACCGGTATGGGAGGGTGCATTGCTATCGGGGCACTGTTGTGCTGCTGAGGAAAGTCTGCCCACCTCCCGCGTGATGAACGCGGGAAAGAAGTCACTGGTGAACGCATGAGCCAGCTCGGGTAACCGAGGGCAACATCACAGAAACGGTACCGCCTGCAGTCGATACGGAGGATGGCGTGAAGGCATTGGCGACAGTGCTGAGTAATCGGCTGACGTGACTGCGTGGCTGGATGAAACGGATCGTCCTCGCTGGTGCAAGCTCATTACGGGCGCTTAGTAGAATGCAATGACCGCCTGTCCCTCAGGGTCACACCTGAACCTTTGAAAGATCAGAGGTATTGGAGGCGTACAAAAGGCAGCTTATGCCACCCATGCCGGCCCTTTTTTTTAGCAGAGCACGTCGCGCCAGTTTCTCCATGTAAGTCGCCGTTTGTCGACACTACGATTGTATGGTTGGTCGTAGAGGATGTGTTCCCAGGTTGGTTTTTCGCATCCTTCAATAGTTGGGTTGTCATCGACGAGAATATCTGCAAGTACAAGTGTTTTGTCTTTTGTGATAACGACGCGGTCAAGCCATTCGCGTCCGAGGTGTTTTTCTACCCACTCATATTTTTCTGGAATGCAGTGTTTGTTTTTGAGGAGCGGGCTTGTGCAGATGAATATGTCGTGTTGTTCACGAAGCTGTGTTAATGCCTCCAGACTGCCGGCAACAGGTGAAAGGTTTGCGTAGAATCCTTTCGCCACGTAAATGGCTTCCACAGTCGATTGGTGCTCTGGAGGGTATTGCGCTTTGACGTGAAATGTGGTGCGTTGCTCGAGGGGAATGTGGGGAATGTGTGAATACTGGTCGCAAAGCGCGTTGTACACTCCTTGTTCAAAATCCGCAAGAACACCGTCCATGTCGACCAATACGCGCATCGACTGGTGTGTTGTGGATAAGACTTATATATTTTTCTTAATATTTTTACATTAATGGAAGACCTTCGCACGTTGGGCTTGAACAGGTATGAAGTGAGGATCTTTGTTGCAGCACGGCAGGCTTCCTGCGCGGAGAATTGCAGAGTTGTCAGGCGTGCCAGTGACTGCAGTGTATCCGCATGTGCAGCATCTTGTCTGTCAAGGTCTTGTGCAAGTGTTGGATGGAAAGATACAGGAGTATGAAGCTCTGCGTCCGTCGGTGTGTATTCCTGCGCTGATTGAACGCAGGCAGCGTGAACTCGCAAGTGTTCGCGAGTATGTAAACGAGTTAGAAAATATGATGGGCAACGTACCATAGTTACGAAACAAGATAAAATGTGAATTTTGCTGAATGAGGACGCGAAGCGGCCGAATTCGCAAAATTCGCGTTACCTTTATAAATCCCCCATTATTCTGATCACCGTTAGCCCGAGTCCACGTCGTGGGCGATTGAGGGTGAGAATTGTTCATTCTCAGGGCTGCACTACGATATGCCAGAAACAAAGCCAGAGTCAAAACAGCCTGAACTGAAGTATCTTGTTCGTGTTGCAGATACAGATCTGAACGGCAAGTTGACGACAATGTACGCGCTTTCTCGGATTAAGGGTGTTGGAGTGATGTTTGCGAATGCAGTGTGCAGGACGACTGGAGTGAATGGTGCGGCTCGTATTGGCATGTTGTCTGATGCGGATGTGAAAAAGTTGGATGATGCAGTGAGGAATCCTCAGTCTGCTGGCTTCCCGCGCTGGTTGTTGAACCGCAGGTTTGAGCCGGAAACAGGTGAGGATAAGCACGTGATCGGGACTGATTTGCAGTTCGCGACTGAGAATGATGTCAAGTTCATGAAGAAGACAAGGACGTACAAGGGTGTGCGTCACATGGCAGGACAGCCTGTGCGTGGCCAGCGGACAAGAAGCAATTTCCGCGCTAACAAGGGTAAAGTTATGGGCGTGAAGGTGTCGACTGGTGCGAAGAAGGGAGGCAAGACGTAATGGGCGATCCGAAAAAGAATAGGAAAAAGCATGATAGGCCGTTGCACCCATGGCGAAAGGAGCGCATCGATGCAGAAAAGAGTCTGGTGAAGCAGTATGGTTTGAAGAACAAGAGGGAAGTGTGGCAGATGGCTGCCGTGTTGAGAAGTATTCGTGATCAGGCTAAGAATTTGATTGCCGCGCGTGGTGTGCAGGCTGAGCGCGAGCGGGGTTTGTTGTTGAGCAGGCTTGCCCGGCTTGGGTTGGTAAGCGCAAGTGCAAAGTTGGATGACGTGTTGGGTTTGACGTTGAATAATATTCTTGATCGCCGGTTGCAGACTGTGGTGGTGAGAAAGGGTTTGGCGAAGACCATGAACCAGTCGCGGCAGTTTATCGTGCACACGCATATCGTGGTGAAGGATAAGACTATCACAAGGCCGAGTTATTTGGTGCCAAATACTGAAGAGCCTTTGATCGTGTTTAGTCAGGCGTCGAAGCTGGCAAGTGTTGATCATCCGGTGAGGGCGCCGCCTGCAGGCAAGTCTTCAGCAAAAGTTGAAGTGGTGAAGGAAGAACCTAAGGTGAAATCTGCATGAGGAATGATAATACGCGGTGGGCGCTGGCGCACATTTTTGCTTCTTATAATGACACGATTATTCATATCACTGACGTGACTGGCACGGAAACGCTTGCTGTTGCGTCTGGTGGCATGGTGGTGAAGGCAGATCGTATGGAGAGTTCGCCGACTGCTGCTATGCTTGCCGCGAAAAAGGCTGCGGAGATTGCGCTGGAAAAGGGCGTGCAGGGAATTCACGTGCGTGTGCGTGCTCCTGGCGGTCATAACGGTCCTCATAATCCTGGTCCTGGCGCGCAGGCGGCTATTCGTGCGTTGTCTCGTATGGGTTTGCGTATTGGCATTATTGAGGATGTTACTCCTATTCCGCATGGCGGGTGCAGGAAAAAGGGCGGCAAGCGTGGGCGGAGGGTGTAATCATGGCAGTTGAATTGGTGAGCAAGGACAAGCATCGGGTGGAGTTCATGTTGACTGACGCGAATGCTGTGGTGGCGAATACGTTGCGTCGTTTGATTATGGAGCATGTGCCGGTGATGGCGATTGATGAAGTGGAGTTTCACAAGAATAGTAGCGTGTTGTATGACGAGATTGTCGCGCACAGGCTTGGCTTGTTGGCGTTGAAGAGTGATTTGGAATCGTATAACGTGAAGAGTCAGTGCGCGTGCAAGGGTGAGGGTTGTGCGCGGTGTCAGGTGACATTGAGTTTGAAGGCGAAGGGCCCGTGCACAGTGTATGCTGGCGAGATGGAATGTAAGGATCCTAAGATTAAGCCTGTTCATGCAAAGACGCCGATTGTGAAGTTGTTGAAGGGTCAGGAACTGGAATTTATCGCTACTGCGCGTCTTGGGTTTGGGGCGGAGCACGTGAAGTGGACAAGCGCGTTGGCGTGGTATAAGCACAAGCCGTTGATCACGATTAATGAAAAGAAAAATTCGAATCCGGATGCGTGCGCCCAGTCGTGTCCGGTGGACGTGTATGGCGTGAAGGATGGTAAGCTCGCGGTTAACAAGAAGAATCACCTCAGGTGTCACCTCTGCATGGCATGTGTTGATGTGGCGGCAAATGAATCCGTTACGGTGGAAAAGAGCCCGAACGAGTTTGTGTTTTATCTCGAGCCGTGGGGCCAGTTGAGCCCGCAGGAAATTATTGAGACTGCTGTCCATTCCTTCCAGGCCATGCTGAAAAGCATGGAGGAGAAGTTGAAAGAAGCAGGGGTGGCAGAGCCTGGTCAAATGCGCTAGGTTGAGGGCCTAGTCCCTTAGTGGGTGCGAGGGTTCAAATCCCTTCCCCTGCATACGCACATGGTAAGAACTGGTCCGACAAATGAACACGTGCAGGCGCTGGTGTTGGCGCTGCGGAAAGAGTCGAGTACTGTGAAGAATGCGCTGTGGGATCGCGTTGCTGATGATTTGGAAAAGGCTACACGTCAGCGTCGGGAAGTGAATTTGTCTCGGCTTGCGAGGTATACGAAGCCGAATGAGACTGTTGTTGTGCCAGGCAAAGTGTTGGGTGCTGGCCAGTTGTCGCACGCGTTGGTTGTTGCGGCGTTGGGTTTTTCAGGGAATGCGCGGTTGCAGATTGAGAAGGCTTCAGGGAAGGCGTTGTCAATTGCTGATTTGGTGAAGCAAAACCCGAAAGGGGCAAATGTGAGGATTATTGGGTAACATGGCAGAAATTCTTCATGTTGATGCGTCGAATGCTGTCGTTGGTAGGCTGGCGAGTTTTGTGGCAAAGCAGGCGTTGCTCGGCAGGAGGGTGAACGTGTTCAATTGCGAGGCGGCCATTATCAGCGGCAACCCGCAGTATACTTTTGACAGGTATCATCATTTTATTGCAGACACTGGCCAGCCTTTTAGGGGTCCGTATTATCCGAGATTGGCTGACCGATTTGTGAGGCGTATGATTAGGGGCATGGTTCCGTTCAGGCAGGCGCGGGGGCAGGAAGCGTTTGACAGGATCATGTGTTATATTGGTGTTCCTGTTAAGTTTAAGGATGTGAAGTTGCAGAAAGTTGGTGGTGCTGACTCTGCTCAGCTGGCAACAGTGAAAAGGATAACGATTAAGGATTTGATTTATAAGTTGGGAGGACGGCTATGAAAATCATCGTGACAAGCGGTAAACGCAAGACTGCGACGGCTAAGGCAGTCGTGCGTCCTGGTGCAGGGATTGTGCGGGTGAATGGTCATTTGTTGTCAACGTACGAGCCGGAGTTGTACAGGTTGAAATTGCAGGAGCCGTTGTTGATTGCAGGTGATGCCTCGTCTGGGGTGAATATTGATGTGAGTGTTGAAGGTGGCGGCATCGCGAGCCAGACTGAATCGTGTCGTCTTGCGATTGCGCGGGCGCTGGTCGCGACTGACAAGAAGTTGCAGAAGCAGTTCTTGGACTATGACCGCACGCTGTTGGTTGCTGACGTTAGGCGCAAGGAAACGCACAAGCCAAACTGTCATGGCAAGGCGCGTGCGAAAAGGCAGAAGAGCTACAGATAAAAGTAGCAGTGGTGTGGTCGCTATGGTTTTTGTCTACTTTGTGAACGCATTCGCCAAGACTCCTGAGGGTGGAAATCCTGCAGGTGTGTGTCTTGAGAAAGGGTTGTCTGACGCGCATATGCAGAGGATTGCCGCAGATGTTGGCTTTTCTGAAACTGCATTCGTGATGCCGTCAAGTAAGGCTGATTATCGCGTTCGGTTTTTCACTCCTTTTACCGAAGTTGCCTTGTGCGGGCATGCAACGATTGCCGCGTATCACTTCATGCGTGAGAATGGGCAGGTCGTGCCTGGGAAGTATACTCAGGAAACTAAAGCAGGGGTTCTGGCTATAGAGGTTGAAAAAAATGCAGTGTGGATGGATCAGAATCCACCGCAGTATCTGGGAGTATTGGACAGATCCGTATCGTCTTGGCTTGAAAGGGTGTGACCTTGCTGATTTTCCTGTGGAGGTTGTTGATACAGCTGAACCCACTATTCTTTTGCCGGTGAAATCGCTCGATACGCTGTTGCGCGCCAGGCCTGATGAGCAAAAGATTCTAGACTTGACTGGACAGTTCCATAACAACTTGTTGTATGCCTTCTCTTGTGAGACCTTGCATAGTTCCACTGCACAAGGCAGGATGTTTGCGCCAAACATCGGCATTCCTGAGGAGTCTGCAACTGGATTGGCAAATGGTGCGCTTGCGTGTTATTTGTACAGGCATAAGGTAGCTGGGACAGCAGGATTGGTTTTTGAGCAGGGTTACGTTATGAACAGGCCATCAGAGGTGTTAGCACGCCTTGAAGTGGATGGCAGGGAAATTCGCAGGGTATCAGTTGGAGGCTCAGCGATTGTGGTAGGCGAATGCGATATCACGCCGTAGAGTTCTCACCACGCCCATCACCCGAATTTTGCTGAACGAGGCTCAAAGAGCCGAGTTCGCAAAATTCGCAAGGTTTAAAAAGCGCTTCGTTCTGTGAAATGTCATGATTATTCCTGTGCGTTGCTGGAGTTGTGGCAAGCCTCTTGCTCATTTGTGGGAGGAATACTGTGAAAGGACTGGCAAGGGCGAGAAGGCCAAGGATGTTATGGACAGTTTGAAGTTGGAACGGTATTGTTGCCGCACGATGATTTTAGGCCAGATTGATTTGATTGACACTGCTGCGCAGTTTAAGAAAGTCTAATTATGCCGACGTTTGTTATTGAACATCTTGAGCCGAAAGTTTTCCAGTGGTGTGTTCTTGAATATCGTCATATTTCTCAGATTGTGGGAAAGGAGAATTTGTGGTTTACGAATGCTTCACTGCCTGCCTCGTCTTCTCGGCTGGCAAAATTTGGTAAAGTGTTTCAGGAAA